>NZ_JAERJS010000001.1:0-213998 GCF_018257525.1 Tatumella sp. JGM130
GTTAGTGTTTTGGCGAATACAAAACTAACCACTTTTACCGCCGTTTTCTATTAATTCACGCTAAGGTGCGATGAACCTTTTTTTATGGAGTTCCTCGACGGTACGGTGATTGCAACCGCACTGCCACAGATGGCACACACCTTTGCCACAGATGTTGTCCGGCTGAATCTGGGGATCAGTGCCTATTTACTGACCCTGGCGGTCCTGATCCCGGTCAGTGGCTGGATAGCCGATCGCTACGGTGCAAAGAATGTATTTTCTCTGGCACTGGTCATCTTCACCCTGTCCTCGGTGTTATGTGGCCTCAGCGAAAATCTGACGATGTTTGTGGCAATGCGTATTCTGCAGGGGGCCGGTGGCGCATTAATGGTGCCGGTCGGCAGGCTGGCAGTATTAAAAAACACCCCGCCGGAGCAGTTGATCACCGCCATTGCGACATTAACCTGGCCTGCGCTGGTCGCTCCGATTATCGGCCCGCCATTGGGAGGGTTTATTACCACCTGGTTTGACTGGCGCTGGATTTTTTTTCTGAATCTGCCGCTGGGGATGATAGCGTTTATGCTGTCCCGACGACTGATGAAAAACAGCAGTGACACCGGACAACGGCCCTTTGATATAACCGGTTTTATCCTGTCTGCGTTGTCAATGATCGGTGTGGTATGCAGTATGGAAATGGTATCGTCGGATATCCCTCTGCCCCTGACACTGGGATTGTCGGTGATCAGTCTGGCCGGACTCCGGATCACCTGGTGGCATATGAAGCGGGCGCCCTGTCCGATGATCCGCATGGATGCTTTATCAATCCCGACCTTCCGCGCCACCCTGATCGGCGGATTCCTGTTTCGCTCGGCTATTTCCGCGATTCCGTTCCTGCTGCCTCTGATGTTTCAGACCGGCTTTCATATGGATGCTTTTCATTCGGGATTGCTGGTACTGGCGGTCTTTGCCGGAAATCTTGCTATCAAACCCGCGACAACGCGGATTCTGCGGACCTTTGGTTTTAAAACTGTCCTGACCGTGAATGGTCTGCTTAATGTCGTGGCGATGGTCGCCTGTGCATTTTTTACTCCGCAGACAGCTCACTGGCTGATTATGCTGGTGCTGTTTATCGGCGGTATGTTCCGTTCTTTGCAGTTTACCGCGATTAATACCTTAGTGTTTTGTGATGTACCTAAAGCGCAAATGAGCCATGCCAACGCACTGTTCAGCGCATCTTCCCAGCTCTCCATGGGCGCAGGCATTACTTTCTGCGCACTCAGTATCTACCTGGCCGGGCGCCTGGGTCAGACATCACAGTGGCTTCACGGGTTACCGGCGGTCAGTTTCCGGCTGTCATTTATTGCCCTCGGGGTGTTATGCCTGATTGCAATGGCAGATATTTTACTGCTGGAGAAAAATGCCGGCAGTCAGGTGACGGCAGGCAAAAAAGCGTCCTCCTGAGTACCGGCAGGCAGCACCGGACTTTTACTGTCGGCAACATCGTCCCCCGCCGGGGAATGGCTGGTTAGCTGTAGTAGTAATCCTGACCGCCATTACGGATAAACCAGCCAGTCAGTGCCATACGTTCTTTGCGGGTCGGCTTAACTTCATGCAGGATCTGCTCCGACAGGAAGCATAAAACACTGCCGGCAACTGGCTGGATCAGCCGCTCCCCTTCCGGTAAATGGAGACAGAGTTCCCCGCCATCCTGCGGATGCCAGTTCTGGTTGATATAAACAATAAACGTGACCGCCCGGCGTTTATCATTGGCAAAACAGTCATAGTGGGGTTTGTAATAAGCCCCCGCAGGATAGCGGGAGAAATGCCCTTCAAAATCCTGCAACCCAAGAAAAAACTCACGGTTAAGTAGCTGCCGGGTTTGCTCCACCAGCGTCAGATAGCGGCTAATGGCCGGGTCTGTTTCAGACTTTTCTATCCAGCTGATGCTGTCAGAACGGATCGATTCATTAATAATGTTCTTCACGCCACGGCCGATTCCTGCCTGCAGGAAGGTACGGCTATGACATAAGTCGGCTAAACCCGAAATAAGCGCGGGATCCAGTACATTTTGCTGGTAAAACCAGCCCTGGTCGCAAAGTTGTTTTACTAACCCGTTAGAATCAAGCATATCGCTCCTGCGATGGTAATGCTGAACAGACCGCCGAGTATAGCCGAGAGGTTGCACAGCAACCACAGGATTTCGCGGGGGAAATGAGGCCCCGCGCACGAAGAGCTTATCCCCCCTGTCTGTCCGCCAGTGCGAACAGGATTATCAGATATCTTTAGTGACGCCGGCTGAAATATCTGTTGCTGACTGAGCCCTGACTCCGGCCCCGCTCACCCGGTAATAGATTCCGGCAGCCAGGGCAACGCCGATAAACCAGCTGAAACTGGCGACCGAATGTAAAGACGGAATAAAGCTGAGCAGCAGGCAGAGCATCACTGCCGGCAGCAGGGACAAAATCGCTTTCAGATTAAAGCCCTGCCGATACCAGTAAGCGCCTTGCGGTGAATCATTAAATAACTGGTCGGTGTTTATCTGGCTGCGATTTACCAGATAGAAATCACACAACAGAATACCGAACAACGGGCCGATAAAAGAACCGAGTACGTCGAGGGTATAATGAATCAACTCCGGTGACTGGAACAAATTCCACGGCGTAAGAATGACAGATCCTACGGCAGCAATCATCCCGCCCATCCGGAAACTGATTTTCTGCGGTGCACAGTTAGAGAAATCAAAAGCCGGTGAAACAAAGTTCGCCACGATATTAATCCCTATCGTAGCAATAATCATTGTCAGTAAAGCCACTGCCATTGCCACGCCGCTACCAACCTGAGAGACGGTTTCGATAGGATCGGTAATCATTCTGCCGAACAATGAATGGGTTCCGGAAACGATGACCACCGTAATTACCGAAAACAGTAAAAAGTTAAACGGTAAGCCCCAGCGATTACCGCGCCGGATATCCTGCATGCTGGCAGCGTAGCGGGAAAAATCACCAAAGTTCAGCAACGGACCGGAAAAGTAGGAAACGACCAGCGCAACCGCCGAAATCATCTGCCATCCCTGCTGAGCAAAAGATAACGGCTTTTCTGCCAGGGTCAGAGATATACCGGCGAAGCCGGTCTGCGAAATAATCCATATGGCTAATGCCAGCATCACGATATAGACCGCCGGGCCGGCAATATCAATAAAGCGTTTAATGGCATTCATTCCATGCCAGAAGACCAGAGCCTGTAATACCCACATAATCGCGAAGCATACCCAGCCAAGAGCCGAAAGGCCGAGGAAACGGGGGACCGTCATCGGTACCAGCGCGGGCCAGAATTTCAGTAACACCAGCAGTAATGCATTTGATGCCAGCCATGTCTGGATACCATACCAGGCGAATGCGATCAGGCCACGGATCACTGCCGGTATATTTGCCCCGAACACACCGAAGGCCTGACGACAGACAACCGCATAGGGCACCCCGCTGAGCTGGCTGGGTTTAGCGACCAGGTTGGCGAAAAACTGGACAATGCAAATTCCTGCCAGCAGACACAGCAGCACCTGCCACCCTGCCAGCCCGAGGGCAAAGAAACTGGCGGCAACCACGTAGCCACCCATACTGTGTACGTCTGACATCCAGAAAGAAAAAATATTGTACCAGTTCCAGTGTTGCTTTCTGACCGGCGCTAAGTCGTCATTGGTCAGCCTCGGGCTGTAACCTGGTTTGACGAGCCCGGCGTTCTGTGGTTCATTTTTTGGCATAGTTGCAGACCCTTTAGCTATTCTGAAGTAATAATCACACGCTCTGATACCTTGCAGGATCCAGACCAGCTTTCATTTTTTTGTATACAAAAAACAAAAAATTGGTATACCTAATAAAGAACATTATCCGGGAGAACCGCATGTTAACCGCCACCCCTTACCGTGACAGTCGCGAAGGGCAGGAAAAAGAAGACCACATCCGGGAAGCTTTAATAAAAGCGATGGTGGAACACCAGCTACCGCCGGGCAGTAAACTTCCGGAGGAAGCACTGGCCGATGCGTTCGGTATCAGCCGGACCGGCATCAGGAAAGTGCTGACCCGCCTCGCCACGGTGCAAATGGTGAATATGACGCCCGGCCGTGGTGCATTTGTCGCTAACCCGACAGCCGGCGAATCATTACAGATTTTCCGGACGCGGACCCTGATTGAACTGGCAAATTTGCCGGATGTGGCACAACGCCTGCAGCCACAGGATCATCAGGAGCTGGCAGAGGTCCTGCAGCTCGAACACCAGGCGCACCATCAGCGGGATGCGGCTGCGGCAATCCGCCATTCAGCCATGTTCCATATTCGTTTACATGCGGTCGCCGGTAACCCGGTAATAAGCGAAATCGTTACTAATCTGACATTACGATCTTCACTGGTGATTGCCGCCTGGGGAAGCCAGTGGCAACAGGGGTGCCGGGATTCAGAACATCAGCAGTTACTGGATGCCGTCAGGGACCGGGATCTGCCGGTTCTCAGTGCCCTGATGCAGGCGCATTTTGACAATATCGTCCAGAGCCTGGATTTTAACGGGGCTAAAAAGCCCCTGCCCGATTTTCGAAAACTGTTTGCTGAATAATATTCCGGAGTCTTTATGGGTCAGTATTGTATACAATTAATTAATCCTAACACCTGCCAGTCGATGACCGAAAATATGGCCTCCGCTGCACGCTCGGTCGCTGCTCCTGACACCCGTATTCTGGCTGTCAGTCCGGATTCAGGGGTCAATTCCATTGAAGGACATTTTGATGAAGCTATTGCGGCGGTCGGGGTACTGCAACAAGTGAACGCAGGACTGCGCCAGCGGGTCGACGGGCACATTATTGCCTGTTTCGGCGATCCGGGGCTGCTGGCGGCCAGGGAACTGGCCAGCGGCCCGGTGATAGGTATTGCTGAAGCGGCAATGCATCTGGCGACAATGGTCGCCACCCGTTTCACTATTGTTACCACCCTGCCACGTACAGTGGTTATCGCCCGCCACCTGTTACAGCAGTATGGCTTTAGCGGGCATTGCGCGGCAATCCGTACTATCGACCTGCCGGTACTGGCTCTGGAACAGGACAGCCCGCTGCCGGGGGAGAAAATACGTCAGCAGTGTATTGAGGCGATGAAATATGATAACAGCGGGGCGATTGTGCTGGGCTGTGGCGGGATGGCCGGGCTGGCCAGTGAACTTACCCGTGAACTGGGGATCCCGGTTATTGATGGTGTGACTGCGGCAGTGAAAATTCTGGAGTCACTGTTGTCTCTCGGCCTTACCACCAGCAAACACGGTGACCTGGCTTATCCGGTACCGAAACCGGTGACCGGTATTTTTTCTCAGTTAAATCCCGCAGGCTAATCATCCGATCGGCTGCCCCGGGCGTCACCGGCAGGAGTTGCGCCCGGCGGTATCGCCCTTTATTCTGACATCATCACTCCTGTACTGATAAATACCCTGCATACAGAACTCAGGGTATTTGTTGGTCTGCAATGACTAATGAGGATTATCATGGCTGTAACACCTGTTTCTGAAAAAGCACTGACCCTGGGCCATGGCCCGGCGTTACTGGCGATTTTTCTCGAACCGACCTGCCCTTTTTCGGTCCGGGCATTGAATAAACTCGACGGGTTGCTCAGCCTGATGGGCGAAGATCAACTGACTATCAAAATTTATCTGCAGTCTCAGCCATGGCATATGTTTTCCGGGGTGATTGTCCGCGCTATCCTCGCCGCCGCTACCCTGCCACAGGGCAACAGTGCCGCCCTGAAAGTCCTGAAAGCGGTCGGTGATCATCGTGAAGAGTTCGAGTTTACCGACCACTGCAGCGGGCCGAATATGGATGCCACACCACGGCAGATTATCGAACGTATTGAGAAATACAGTGGTGTTGATATCTGGCTGCCGTTTGAAAAGCCGGAACTGCAACAGCTGATCAAATGGCATTGCAAATATTCCCGTCAGAACGGGATTCATGTATCTCCGACCTTTATGATTAATGGCCTGATCCAGCCGGATATGGGTAGTGGTGAAGATATCAGTCAGTGGGCAGAACGGATCCGCAACGCCTGATTAACTGACGGCAGATCGCCAGCCGCTCTGCCGTTCCTTTACTGCTCTCCTGACAGCCAGACTCCGAAATAAATTTTATTACTTTGATGTAAATCACACTTTTGTGTTCCTTCACAAAGGCGTAAGATGAGGCTCATCACCCAATTCCTGTGTGGAAATGTCCCTGATGCACCGTTAATTTAATCGCCTCTTTTGTAACCATCGCTGGTTGCTGCTGTATAGGTGTGGCTTTTTTTAGCTGCCTGCAATTATTTTAATAATGATTCAATAAAAAATGCATAATTCATTACTTTTCCGGCTTCGTTTTGCCTGCAAAACGACTTTTGCCCTGGTGATGGCGTTAGTACTTAGCTTTGTCCTGCAGCTGGACACACCAAAATGGTCAATGATGACAGTCGCTATTATTGCTGCTTCTCCGGCGTTCGCCTCCGGCGGAGAGCCGATGACCGGCGTACTGAGGTTCAGGGGATTTTTACGGCTGATAGGTACCGCGATTGGTTCACTGGGGGCGGTCATCATTATCTGCGGCCTGTCACGTGCCCCGGTACTGATGCTGTTTGCCTGTTGTCTGTGGGCGGGTTTCTTTTCCTGGCTATATACGATTGTTAAGCAGGAAATCTCTTATGCTTTCGGCCTTGCCGGCTATTCGGTATTTATTATTCTGGTCACCGCCTGGCAAACGCCTCAGGCAGCGCCGCAAATAGCAATTTACCGTTCGCTGGAAATATCTTTAGGGCTGTTGTGTATTATATTTTCCGATTTAATCTTTATGCCCCGCAGTATTAAGCCGCAAATAAAACGCTTTATTGATGACTGTCCAATGGCATTATTTCGCCTGATGGCCTGCTGCTTTACCGCAGCCAATGAGCAGGAATTTGAAGAGCGTTTCAGGCATATGCTTGAAGAATGTAAAAAGTTTAATGCAATGCGTCAGGTACTGAAAATGGAGTCCACCCATAATAATCCGGTGTTACTGCAGCGGCTGAAGGGAATAAACGGACTGATGTTTCATTTATGTACCCTGACCTATGAAACCTGGCAGTATTTCCACCAGCGTCCGGAAAAACGCAGTACCAGCTGGTATCTGCTGTTCAGCCAGATACCAGACAGCACTCCGGCACTGACACAGAAACTCCACCAGTTTACTTTACTTATTCCTCAGTTAGCGTCACATCAGACCCCGTATGCCCTCTCTTCCTGGATAAAAGGGCTGAAAGAATTACGTATTCTGTGCACCGGGTTTCACTCCAAAGTGCCATTGCATGATATCGAGAAGGAAATAATCAGCCGTTATGCGATTAATGCTGCGGCTTCGGTACAAAGAAAACATGCTCTGGTGAACGGCTTCCGTACTTTCCTGACCGGCTTTGTCGGCTGCTGTTTATGGTTTACCACCACCTCAACAGCAGTCACAGGGTTTCTGATTATCTCGAGTATTGTTGCTACCCTGGCGATGCGGGCAGAAAATCCGCGCCGCGTCGCCATGGATTTTATCTACGGTATGATTTATATCCTGCCGGTCAGCTTTTTTTATTACCTGATTGTCCTGCCTGCCACCCAGCAGAGTTTCTTATTACTGATTATTGCAGTCAGTATTCTGGTATTTTTCTTTTCTCTGTGTGTACAGTGGAAAATCCTGGGCAGTGCGGCTTCTCTGATGTTTATTTTTAACCTGATCCCGATTACCAACCCGGAAGTGTTCAATTTCAGTCATTATCTGGACAGCGCCCTGGGACAGATTATCGGTGCCATTGTGACCCTGCTGATTATCTGGCTGATTCCGGACTTAAGTAAAAGCTCCATGTCCAATGCACTGTTACGCAATATTCTTACTACCTCACTGCAGACACTGACCACTAACCCTAAACGACGTAAAATCAGTCGTCTCAGCGCCTTATACGATGACCTGTTGTTACTGATCACCCTTGATAGCCGTAAATTAAAACGTTACCGTCTCGGGATTAATCTGATCATTATTTACCGGCGTATTACCGCCTTAAATATTCCCTATTTGCAGACACTGTCTGACTTTCACCTGCAGATCCGTGAAACAGCCAGTGATTTATCTCAGCAGAAAATGGCGATTCAGCGGGAACGGGCTTATGTAAAACTGCAGCAGTTACTGCATGAATATCTGGTGATTATCCGGATATTGCCTGATAACGAAAAAATAGCCCTTGTGGTTAATGATTTACAGACACTACTCAGTACATATAAAGGGGAACTGATTAGCCGCTGATGTGTGCAAAGCCGGCCACGGTTAACTTCGCAGCTGCGGGGTTATGCGGCTGTCTGGCTCTGCCACTGATTAATCTGTGAAACACATCACAATAATGTCTGCAGGCTTTATGTAATGTGAGACGCTGATTTTACGAGGTTTTTCAGATCCCTGCGGTTTTCATCATGAAAAGGGTATGCAATGTTAACTGACTATCTGACCAAAGAAAGAATCCATATCTGTGACACTGTCGCTGACTGGCAACAGGCGGTGACCTTATCTGCTGACCCGTTACTGAAACAGGGTGTGATCAGCCAGAGATATATTGATGAGATTATCGCAGAACACGGGCGAACCGGCCCTTATTATGTGTTGGCCCCCGGCGTTGCCATGCCCCATAGCCGTCCGGAAAATGGTTCCAACGGTATTGGCCTCTCACTGCTGGTGATCAGGCAAGGTATTAACTTCGGCAGCGAAGACAATGATCCGGTCAAAGTAATTTTCTTTCTTGCTGCCAAAGATGCTGACAGCCATATCGCTCTTATCTCTTCCCTGGCAGAATTACTTGATGATGAAGAGAATATTGCTCTGCTGGCTACCGGCAACAGGGATACCATCGATACAATTATTCAGCGCTATTAATCCGTACTGACTGATTTATTTTGCAGTGCCCCTACCTTGCGGGGCACGTTACTTAAACAGAGGAAGTACTATGAAAATTTTTGCGGTTTGTGGTCATGGTCTCGGCAGCAGTTTTATGCTGGAAAAAAATATTAACACTGTGCTGGCAAAAAACGGCACCACTGCCGATGTCGGCCATATCGACCTGGCTTCTGTCTCTGATAATCTTGCCGATATTTTTGTGGTCGGTCAGGACCTGGCAGCAGCCATTGCCGGAAAAGTCGATAGTCAGAAAGTCATCGTACTGAAAAGTATTATTTCAAAAGCTGAACTGGAAGAAAAACTGACCCTGTTTCTGGGGGATCACCGCTGATTTATCACTGACCATCTGACTTGTATAGCTTCGGGGGTATAACTATGGATTCGGTTCTCTCTTTTTTCCTCGATATACTAAAAGTTCCTTCTATTCTGGTGGGCCTGATCGCACTGATCGGCCTGTGTGCCCAGAAAAAAAGCATCGATCTGATCATCCAGGGCACAATTAAAACTATTCTCGGCTTTCTGGTACTGAGCGGTGGTGCAGCCTTACTGGTGACGACCCTCGGACCGCTGGGCGGAATGTTTGAACATGCATTTAATGTGCAGGGTGTTATTCCTAATAATGAGGCCATTGTTTCATTATCCATGAGTAAATATGGTGAAAGTACCGCCTATATTATGGCTTTTGGTATGGTCGCCAATATTTTCCTGGCCAGATTCAGCCGGCTTAAATATATCTACCTGTCAGGACATGTCTCATTTTATATGGCCTGTATGCTGGCTGTTATTTTAAGCATTACCGGGTTTAGTGGTCTGTCGCTGGTTATCTGCGGCTCACTGATTATGGGGTTGTTTATGGTTGTTTTCCCGGCACTGGCACAGCCTTTTATGCGGAAAATTACCGGTGAGGATGACGTCGCACTGGCCCATACCGGCACCATTGGTTACGTACTTTCAGGTCTGATTGGACGACTGGTCGGCAAAAATTCGCCGTCTACTGAAGAGATGGACTTACCGAAAAATCTCGGTTTCTTACGGGACAGTACTATTTCTATCTCACTGACCATGATGGTGGTCTATATCATTCTGAGCCTTTGTTCCGGCAGCAGTTATGTTGAGCAAAACTTTAGTCAGGGACAGAATATCATTATCTTTTCTGTGATAATGGGCATCACCTTTGCTGCCGGCGTTTATATTATTCTGGCCGGGGTGCGTCTGATTCTGTCAGAAATTGTGCCTGCCTTTCAGGGATTCTCGGAAAAGCTGGTCCCTGACGCAAAACCAGCCCTTGACTGCCCTATTGTCTATCCTTATGCACCTAATGCAGTATTAATCGGTTTTATCTCCAGTTTTGCCGGCGGGCTGGCCGGACTGGTTATTCTGGGCCAGCTGAACTGGGTACTGATCCTGCCGGGGGTCGTCCCGCACTTCTTTACCGGTGCAACCGCCGGTGTTTTCGGCAATTCCACCGGCGGACGCCGGGGCGCGGTATTCGGAGCCTTTACTAACGGCTTGTTAATTACCTTCCTGCCGGCGATGCTATTGCCATTGCTCGGTCAGGTCGGACTGGAGAATACCACTTTCTCAGATTCTGACTTCGGTGTGGTAGGGATTATTCTCGGCAACGGGATTAAATACCTGACCCCTGCGACTATTATTTCGCTGCTGGTGGCAATCTATCTGCTGATGATTGGTTATAACCTGCTGGCCAGAAAAAAAACCTGAGTCCGATAACGGCGGGGGAGAGACTCCCCGCCGGATTTTATCACTGCCCCCCGCTTATCCGCGATAACCAAGGTATTTCAGAAAAGTCTCTCTGCGCTGGCGGTTACGAAAAATATTGATCAGAAATTCCAGAACATTAAACAACAGACAGAGCAGCAGTAATACCATGATATAAGGCAGAGCATTTTTCCATGGCAGTCCCATCTGATTTACCCCGGCAATGGCTTTTATCGCCCATGTTGAAGGCAACAGATCAGAAATAAATCTTACCCCCCACGGCATCGCCTGAACCGGCCAGATGGTTCCGGAAATATAAAATACCGGCATAGTAATAAATGACAGTGTCAGATAGACAATTTCCACCCGCCGGATACATTCAGTCAGCAGGTTACCGAGGCTGATCACCGCCAGTAAAAACGGGAACGTCAGCAGCAGAATTTCCGGGATAGACGCGGTTTGCCGGTAACCTAATACCCATGGCCACAGGCCAAACAACACCACAGATAAAAACAGCCAGATCGGGATCAACGCCGAATACGCGCCGAGGATCACCGACAGGGAGGGTTGGCCACTGGCGCTGATGGTCAGGTTGACCCTGACACTGGCAATCAGTAGTGAGTGTTGCAGCAGCATCACCAGCAGCCCCGGAAAGACTATCGCGGCAAAACTGATGCCGGGATTAAATAATGGCTGGGTGATGGCGCGAATCGGTGTCAGCAGCACCTGCGCTTCCGGCCGGGTAAAACCATTATTCATCAGAATCGCGCTGTTGTAATGGGTGACCATTTGCTGGTACGCCCCGATAATATCCTGCTCAATCTGGCCATTCGCCAGCCGGTTGGTCGCATCGCCGAATACGGGGATAGCCACACTCTGGCCAGCCAGCATTTTTTTCTCTAAATCTACCGGCATAACAATGACCGCAAATACCTTGCGCCAGCCGAGATCACGCCTTGCGCCTTCCAGGCTGGCGTAGTTGATCATATCAATCTTCGAGGTGGCATCCAGATCACGGATAAATAAACGGCTGGCCGGACTGTGGTCCATGTCCACCACCGCGACCGGTAAATTCCATACGGTACGGTTAGCATACACCAGGCTCATAACACAAAGAGAGATCAGCAGCATCCCCCACATCGGCCGTTGCAGCATCCCGCTGAGCACCTTTATAAAAGTCTGCCGGTATTCCCTCATACCATCGCCTCCTGCTCACGTAACCGGACCGGTAACCGCTTTCTCACCAGCAGGCTGATCACTAACGGATAGGCGAGTAACAGGGCACAGACCGAGGCAACCGGCTTCGCCGGGACCTGGCGGAGGAACAAATCAAACATGGCATATAATGCATGGGTCAGAGGCTCAAGATTCGCAATAATCTGTGCCGGTAATGGCATCGATAATTCGGGGACCGCAATCCCCGAAAAAGTCATCGCAATACTGACCATTAATGCCATCAGGGTATAGGCGGTAATCGAGGTCCGTGTAAAAGTGAACAGCAATACGGCCAGGCTCTGTGCGGCAATAATATAGAAGAATGCCACACAGAACATATACAACGGATTACCTGCCACTGTGGCATCTGAGCTCCAGACCAGTAGTGCAATCTGGCCCATCAGCACCACCGTATACACCAGAGTGTAAGGCGCCAGTTTCCCCAGCAGGGACAAGGTAAAGGCACCGGAATAGATCAGTGCTTTACTGCGTGACAGCACATAAATCATACAGGTTACAACAAACAGCTGCATCAGATGGATCGTCGCCGCAAATTGCTGGTAATAAATATAACTGCCGCTGGCATTAAACAAACTCTGGTAGGTCAGTGATACCTGCGCCAGCGCGGGCACAGGCTTACCGATTTTAGCCGCAATAATCGTCCGGTACTGACTGTTCAGAGCGCTCATTAGTCCGGAAAAATCCTGTGTCGAATACAGGCCGGCCGCATAAAACAGCGCATTATAATAAAACACCACTTGCGGCTGACGTCCCGCCAGGGCATCAGCTTCAAAATCAGGCGGAATATACAAAATCCCGTAATCGTCTGCGGTACGTAATTTTTCCTCCGCCTGTGGCAATCCGCCCGGCCATTCGGTGAGGCGGGCATGGGGACCGGCATCCAGTTTACGGATCAGTTCACGGGACAATTGACTATGGTCATTATCCACGACCGCGACCGGCAGATTCAGCAAAGTACCGGCAGAAAAGTTACTGCTCAGTAACCAGAACAGTAATAACGGAAAACACCACGTAAGCCAGTGGATCACTGGTTTGCGTGAGTCAGTGCGGATTTGTTTATTAAATGCGCGGTAGAAATAACGCCAGCTGCGTTTTAATGTTGCCACTGCCATAATGCACTCATTCCCTGTCGTAATCCTTTCACCGGCATCACCGGCGTTAAACGCACTTCAAAGGTTTTCAGGTCAAAATCTCCTGTCGCCCTGGTCGCACTTTTGGTCGAAAAATCCCCCAGAGGTGCGATGTAATGCACTCTGGCTTCGATTAACTGGTTATTCAGTGCCGGTACCCTGAGTTTAATCAGGTCACCTTTCCTGACATGAGCCAGAATATCTTCACGCAGATTAAAAATAAAATACGCCTGGTGAAGACGGACCAGAGTCAGCAGCGGGCTGGATGCACTCAGCAGCTCCCCGACTTCTGCCGGTATCGGCCCGACCTCGCCAGATACCGGAGCCCTGACAACCAGATCATCGGTCTGGGCTTTGACTTCAAGTAACTGTTGTTCGGCTTCATCCAGCTGTGCGGCATAAATATCACGCTGTTGCAGACGATCGCCATGCAGCCCTTCATCCAGATTCGCACGGGCACTTTGCATTGACTGCAATGCCGTATTACGCGCATTACGCGCATTATCCAGGGCCTGTGCCGAAATATATCCCTTTTCAGCAATTTTCTGCTGACGGTTATATTCATCCCTGGCATTCTGGTAATCAGAGGTAGCAGAAGCCAGTGCCGCCCGCAGATTACGAATACTCTCTTCACGGGTACCACTCAGAGATAAATCAAGTTGCGCTTTTGCCTGGTCCCTGGCAGCCTGTGCAGCCCGTAACTGTGCTATCAGTTCAGGTGCATCCAGTTTCATCAGCACTTGTCCGGCTTGTACATCATCGCCCCGTTCAACCAGCCGTTGCACAACCCGCCCTTTTGCCTTAGAAGCAACAATCACTTCCGGTGCATCAACTTCTCCTTGTAATAATAACCCCTGGTTTTGTGCCCTGAAAAAAATCGCCAGCGATACTACTGCGACCATTAATAACATCGTAAGTATTATTTTTTTATTCATTCTGACTGCTCCGCCATCCGGTATATCTGTTCCATCATCATTACTCTGTAGTCTGACATAAATCTAGCATAGAGCATTGATATAGATTATGCATAAGGAGTTTTCGTGAATATCAGGGGACATTTTTTAAAAAATGTAATTTGATGAAATCATCTGCTCTGGAAGTCAGACTGCGAAATAAAAATGCATCTCCTGTGCATTATATTTTCGGATAGGATGATATATATCCTGAGGTAAGTTATTTATGTCGTTAAATATACATATAAAACAATATGGCACCAGTAATGGCATTTTTACGCGGTGTCAGGCGATGATATTTCCCTTTCGCCGATAAAACGTTCATTAGTCCGCGGAGAAAGGTGATCTTATCATGGTTTATATGGCACATCGTCGCCGGTGAAAGAACACCGGCATTGAAGGTGTTTCAGTCTGCAGGCTCACACAGACAGAACTCAATCACGAATAACTGTTCCGTCTGCGGATAAATGGTCGCGATAACCTTGTGTAACTGTGGCAGGCTCATATTTTCCTGGCGGGCATGTTCCCCTGTCAGTTGTGACTGTAACACCGGCGTAATGCGGATAACCCGCAGGGTAGCAAAATACTGCTGATCATCTTGATACCCAGCCCTGAGCCGTTGGCCCGGCAAAAAACCCGCTTCGCTGTGGTCACGAATGGTGATGATCTTGCGGCCAGCCAGAATATCTGCAGAAAAAGCACGATAGAACGTAATATCAATAGCCATTATTCACCTGTTGATCATGATCCCGTTGCTGCCAGTCACCTGACAGCAACACCGGACATATTACCAGCCTTTGACTGCACCGCCATTAAATATAATATTCGCCGCCGCTGCCACTTCCGGTGACTGGTAGGCCTGAATAAATTTTTTCACATTAGGTGCATCTTTATTATCTTCGCGGGTCACAATCACATTCACATAGGGTGAGTTTTTATCTTCGATAAAGATACCATCTCTGACCGGAGACAGGCCGGTTTGCTGGAGATAGGTGGTACTGATGATAGCGACCGTGACTTTAGGGTCATCCAGAACACGCGGTAACTGGGCGCCTTCCAGTTGCATAATATTCAGTCTGAGGGGATTACTGGTAATATCCGCAGCGGTCGGCAGTAATCCGGTGCCGCTACGCAGAGTGATCAGCTTTTCTTTCTGTAACAACAATAATGCACGGCCAAGGTTGGTCGGATCATTGGGAATAGCAATGGTATCTCCGCTTTTCAGTTCAGAGACATTATGGATTTTTCGTGAATATCCGGCCATCGGAAACACAAAGGTGTTAGCTACCGCCACCAGGTGATATCCCCGCGCCTGGTTATCTTCTGCCAGGAAAGGCCGGTGCTGAAATACGTTTGCATCCAGCTCTTTATTAGCCGTAGGATCATTTGGTAATAATGAACCACTGAATCCGACTAAATCAACATGCAGGCCATACTTTTTCAGAGCAACCTGTTTGGCGACTTCTGCCACATCCTGCTCTGCTCCGTTAATAACACCGACTCTTATATGGTTACTGTCTTCGCTGGTTTTATCACAGGCCGTCAGTAAACTACCGGCCACCAGCAATAATGCGGGGAAAAATAATTTCAAAGATTTACTCACCTGTGCTCCGTCATTTATTGCAGAATGTAAACGTTCATGATAATGACATAATCGCCCGGCGGGGAGAAGCCGTTACTCTGTGTATTTTATATAAGAAAATCATCCTTAATATTCCCCGGAAGAATATTAAGGATGCGCCGGACAGGGCAGGAAATAGTCACCGATCAGGGTGTTTCCTGGCGGAATAACCACTGTCTGAAATCTTTTATTTCATCAAGACTGATCGTATGCCCCATTCCCGGATAAGTTTTAAAGACCACCGACGGGGTAAAATCTGTCAGCTGTTTTACTGCCTGCTGGCCGGTTTTCAGAGGAATACGCTGATCGGCCTCACCATGACCAACAAACACATGCAGCTGCTTCGCTGCTTCAACCGGTACCTCAGCAGGACTGAACCCATCCGGTAAACGACCACTGAAAATTGCCGCACCATGAAACAACTGTGGGTGTGTCAGAGCGACCGCATAGGTCATCACCGCTCCCTGGCTGAACCCCCCCAGATACGTATGTGCCGGTGAAATATGGTACTGATGCTGTAGCGCCTGCACAGTTTTTACCACCGCATTGCCGCTTTCTGTAACATCAGATGCCGCCTGAGATTCACTGACATTATTCCGATACCACTGGTAGCTGTCACCGGCTACAGGTAACGGTGCCCGCAAGGAAACCACTAGCATGTTGCCCGGCACAATCACCGGAAAATCATTAAAATCCTGCTCATTCGCCCCGTAGCCGTGCATCATAACCAGCATTGACGGATCCGGCCCCGGCTGGGCTGCGGGCATAAATAAATAGCTTAAATCGGTGGCCCCCGCCAGTGGCGCAGCCAGCAATCCGCCACATACCCCGAGCACCGCAAAATATTTTTTCACTTGATTACCTCAATATGTCTTTTTTCCGAAGTACTGTCATTCGATATCATCTGACAGGTACCCTTGTCCCTGAGAAATTTTCCATCGTACTCCCGGAAACAGTGCTAACCGGATATTAAATAAAAAATAGAATGGCATATAAAGCGTATTATTTTCCTTTACCCGCAACTCCATGACTGACAGTACCTTTTCAAGCTCGCGTAATAAATGCCCGCCGGGTAACTCATGGATGTTTTTCAACCGCCTTTTCAGGTAAAGATTAATTTCGTGAAATAAAGGCTCAGTTTTTATCCCGTATTGCTGAATAATCTGAAAATGACGCCCATAAAAATCAAAAAGATTAGCCCCCAGCCACAACTCAGTAATCAGATTATTTTCTATCGTCATACTGATTGCCGGGTCAGCTTTGTTACGTGGCAGAATAATATTGATTCTGTCCAGCATCCGCTGAATGAACTGCTGACGTTGCAGCAGCGAGGCCTGCTGCAGACGGATATCGATTATTAGCTGTAGTAATTCACGGATCCCCGCCCTGAGAGCTCTTTTGGCAGTCCAGGAGGGACGTTTATTACGTATCATTAAAGTAACAACCAGCGAAATAATAATCCCGACCATTGTCGATATTGCTGCATTGATCGTTGTCAGAGTATCGGGTGCAAAATCATGGGTCAATCCGATATATGCAGGTAACTGGGTCGCAACAATTAATCCGATAAAATTAGTCGCAGGGTTAGCGATCACCAGTCCCATGAATATCAGTGCCGGTGACAGGCAAATAATCATTGATTCAAAAGTAACGGCTGCCGGCAGCACCATCAAAGAATAGAAAATACTGATGGCTATCGCGATAACCATGCCTTTCATAAAAATACGCATACCACCCACCGGGCTGTCGTGGGTGGCGAAGAAAGAGCAGGTCACCGCGGCGATCATTGCCGCATTTGCTCCGCTGTGCCAGCCACTGCCAATCCAGAACAGGCAAGCCAGTAACGTAGCAATAAAGGCAGTGAATGCAGACAAGGCATTCATTCCTTTATCAATATACTTTTTCCTGTGGATTGCTTCAGCACCCTCAGGACGTTTTTTCAGCCGGGATAAGCGGACCCCGACGCCGTGATAAGCCGTCAGAATACGGACAACATTTTGTAAGCGATCAATCAGACCGGTAAACAGCAGACTTTCTTCGGTACTCATCCTGTTTTCCAGGAAATGCTGTTCAATCATACTCCGCGTATGTGCCAGTTGCCGGGTTACCGACGCACTGTCCTCACCGGCCGCATCATCCAGCCAGGCGAGGAAGCGGCAGACACTGTTATGGACAAATTCCGGCAACCGGATATTGTCAGCAGCCAGTAAATTCAGTCGTTTTTCGATCGCGGTCAGTGTCGGCACCAGGTAGGATAAATGCTGATATTGCGCCGATACCAGTCTTACCAGACGCTGAACCTGGTTGGCTTCATAGGCACAGTGGGTCATCAGTACTTCCACACTCAGCGGATAGTTAGCCATCTGAACCAGAATCTGGTCACGCTCAGGGGAGCCGGCCGACGAATGCTGCCTGAGTAAAGAACCACAGAGTTTTTTCCCCTGCTGATACCAGTTATTGACACTGTTTTCCAGCAACGACTTCATACTGACCGGGAAAATCAGTACATGGACCAGGCTGCTGATAATAATCCCAACGGCAACCTCTTCGATACGGGAAATTACAGTGTAAGTAATCGCCGAAGGAGTAGCCACATCCGGAAACCCCATGATCGCGGCACTGTAACCTGCCAGCATAAAAATATAACTTTTCGGTGTACGATCCCGTAAAGACAGATACAGACAAACAGCAACCCAGGCTGAAACCGCCAGACTGAACAGTACCGGGGACATCACGGTCGCCGGGTAGATCAGAAATATAAACATCCCCCCGAGTACCGTCCCGGCCAGCCTGAAAAACGATTTTGAAACAGTAGAGGCAGTGTAAATCTGTGAAACCACATAGACGGTGGTAAGAGACCAGGTCGGTTTTTCCAGGTTCAGCCTGAGTGCCAGATAAAAGGCCAGAAAAGCCGCAAGTGTCGTTTTTAACGAAAAAATAAACGCACTTTTTGTCAAAAAGTTCATAAGGCAGAGTAACTTAATTATGTATTTTTTATATAATCGGCAAGTATAATACAGCCGCCTGTTGTCAGACGATAAAAAATTGTAACAGCTGTAATGAATGTACTTCCGGTGATACAGAATATAGCAGGGACATAAAAATACCTTATATTTTGAGACTGCTGCACGTCCGGCGCATACCTTTGATTGACAGTAACAAGACAGACAATCCGGTCATTTTTTCTAACTGCTGAAGGGAATGTACGGTAACGCCCGTCATTATAATTTCCTGATTATTTAATCAGGTTGTTTTATTATTTCAGAGTGTAGCCATTGAAACAGATTATTACTTTTATCGTCAGCTCTCTTTAGCAGTCATATTACCCGGCTTTCCGGATGCTCATAAATATAACCACAAAAAGATTATTTATTCGTGAATATCACACAACCAGATTCACTGCTGCCTTCTGAAGATCATACCGCCTCCCCCCGGGAAATCCATTTTCTACTCAACAACCGCTGTCCGGTCAAATATTCACTGCCCGATGACTGGCATACTCACCCGGCTGATCCCAGGTATATTTCCGTAATCTTCAGGGAAACAGAAAAATGTCTGTATACTGGGTCGTACGCTGCCCGAAGATAACGGCTGATTAAGAGTGCCCCTGCGGCAACTTCCCCCGGCCACCACGCCATTTACAGGATTGTGTCATGTTAAAAGTATGGATTATTCTTTTCATTTCGATCGTTGCCGAAACCTTTGCCACTTCAATGATCAAATCTTCTGAAGGTTTCAGTCGTCTGCTGCCCTCGCTGGCCGTGATCTGTGGCTATATAATTTCTTTTATCGGGTTATCTCAGGTCGTTAAAGTGATGAATGTCGGGGTTGCTTATGCCGTCTGGGCGGGGGTCGGGATCTGCCTTGTTTCACTGATCTCCTGGTTCTTTTTCCGCCAGAAGCTGGATTTACCCGCCATTCTGGGCATCGGACTGATTATCAGCGGCGTGGTTGTTATCCAGCTGTTTTCAAAATCAGTCACCCACTAATCGGGGGGGAGACCCTGCGGTCAAACCAGCAGAGACAATGCTCCTACCCACGTAATGCAGACACCGCCCTGAGTGAGGTTCTGATTTTCAAATAATTCCGGGGAAAAAGGCAGATTGCGTCTGCTTAAGAATCGCGATGATCTGGCTGTCAGTAAAACGTGATCGGTGAGCTTCGCTGCCTTTCGGGTCATAGAAATCCCCCTGAATTCAGGTGAGTATAAAATTCTGCTTATAAATACACCGGCTTTTCGGGGGGATTACCCAGGAACCGGGCGGTTACCCTTAAGGGCCACTGGCTGAGGAGTGTTCGGCGGGTAATAAATCCCAGCTGCAAGGGCTGGGGGCGCTGTTTACTGCGGACCGGATGGGGGAGATTTTCGGGCCTTAAAATAATCAATCAGATTAAAGATGATTGCAGCTGCTGTTATAGCTGAACCAGCAATAATACTTTTGATGAAATTTTTAGTGATCTCCTCAAATGGCAAGAAAAAACCACCTATATGTATAAAGCCAATGACAATTTTTATAAGTAAGCCCAGGAAGAAAAAGCCAACTGTAAAGTAGCTAAAAAGCAGTATATATTTGAGAACGGTTTTCATCACTTTTCGTTCCCCTGTTTTTTGATAATGCTTTTGCCTGCGTCTGTTGTAGCTTCTGAGGCGAAAGCACCTCCAACATCATAGATAAATCCTGGTGATTCTTTCCCTATGACCGAGTTCACCAACCCTGGCGCATATTCCCCGAACTTTCCGCCGACCCATGCTCCAGCGGCGGCACTTCCAACAGCCCCGGCATCAGCTCCATCCGTAAACACAGCCCCACCTGCCGCTATGCCAACGTTCTGCCAGACACCACGGCCCGGAGCCAGTGCTCCCGTAATACCTGCCGAAGCACTCCCCCGGTAATCCCAACCTTTACTTTCATTTCCCGGCTTACTCAGATCGAACCACTGATAAGAACCATTAGCGATTTCCGCGATGACTGCTCCCCCCACAGATTTACCTACTGATGCAGCCGGGCCTAAATAAGCCGCACCTGCAATCAAGACCCCATCTTTATAGCCATTAACGATAACGTTGGTGATATTCGCTCCTTCCGGTAAATCACCTTTCGCCAATTGATTCAGTCCGGTCTGGGTTTGTTCCGGCGTGAGATTATTATCCGTTGCGTACTGGCTCCAGGAGGCAACCGCCTGACCATAATTCATCATTCCATTTGACAGGCTTAAATGATTATTCTCCACAATAATCCCGACACTAAGGCTGGAATTGATGAGAGTTTATTTTGATAAACTTTTTTTATCTTTCCTCTCTTGTAGCCAGACTTTTATCCAGAGGCCACTTCCCAGGATACTACCACCTGGTACAGCCTTACTTAGGGAATAAGTTGCTTCTTTAAAAAAATCAAAATAAAAACCACTATCATTTCCCAAGTAAAAAATGAATGCAATACCAAGACTTAATAAAAAAACTATTAAGAAAATCATCATCACCCAATATAAAACGAGGTAAATAAACAATGGATATCCAATTTTCTTGAACATTATTATTTTTTCCTCCCATGGTCTAATTGCTCTTTAACTTTATTACCAGCCACTTCAGATGTAATGGAACCAATAGCAGCTTCAGCTACTTCAGATGTTGTCTCCTTAACAACTGGCTTTATGACTTCTGATGCAACCTTCCCAGCGATTCCTCCAGCCACGCTACCGAATCCTGCACCAGCCATAGAGTTAATCGGATTCTCCCCTTTAATCCCGCTCCCAATCGCCGCACCACCCATATTAATTACTGCTGATGCCTGCCAGCTTTTTCCTGTCGTGGCAGCTGACGTTATTCCTGCCATAATCACATCCACATAACTGAACACATCATTTCCGCTCAGTTGAACGCCCGTATTCACCCCCGTACCAATCGCCGCATTCAGCACCATACCTTCCCTGATGGTATTGCCCAGTACACTGCTACCAAATATCAGCGGCGCATCACCGATACTCGCATTCGATTTATGGTAGCCCCAGGTGTTCATAATACTCTGCGCTTTAGACATTGCCTCTGAGTCAGGTTGGCGTTTTATATAATCCTGCCCCGATAACAGTCCTTTAACCAGTTCCTGTGAGACAGTGGCGCCGTATTCTTTCTCCATTTCAGCCGCATAAACCCGCAGATAGCCCGCCAGTTCAGCCCGTTCAGTACTGCTCATCTGAGAAGGGTCTTTGGTGAATTTGGAGACCAGCGCATCACTGCGTTTGTCGGCATTTTCCAGCTTAATCAGCTCACTGGCCGCGGCCAGAGATTTATCACCCTGTTTGATTTTTTCGATGGCTTTATCAAGTTTGTCTGAGGATGTAGCACCCAGCAGATTATTCTCAACCGCATTCTTGCCGCTTTGTGCACCTGCTATGGCATCGCCGGTGCCCTCCCCCGCCAGTCCGCCGGCCAGCCCTGCGGCTAATGTTCCCAGCACGCTCAGGGTCTGTTTTTGCTCTTCCGTCAGGTTTTCCGGTTTCACTCCCGGGTAAAGCGTCTCCGCTATATAGCGCGCCATCAGCTCACCGCTGGCCGCGCCGGCGGCCCCCGCTAATGCACTATTATCACTGACCTTCGCTGCAACCGCCCCCAATACCGCATGCGCCATCGCGTTTGCCGCAACGCTGGTGCTGCCATCCGCGTTGGTTGTCATCTCCCTGATGACCCCCGCCGCATAAGGACTAAGCCCCCCGGCCAGCACCTGCGCCAGATTGCCACCCGCCAGCCCCTGTACCGCCGCCGTCGCGGCCTGCATACCCTGCCGGATGGCGCTGCCGGTGCCCCATTTCTGTTGGGCCGTTTTGTAGCCGGAGCTTTCCGTCAGGGTTTTGTTGTACGCAGCGATATCTTCCTTCGTGGCATTTGCGCCCGGCTCTTTGACGCCTTTCGCAGCCAGTTCTGCCTTACCGGCTTTTGTGGCTTCTGTCTGGCCCTGCGTCCGGGCGATATCCGCTGCCTGACTGCCGATTTCCCCTATCAGCTGCGCCTGCTGTAGCCGTTTCTGCTGTTTCTCCTTGTCGAAGATGGGACTCAGCGTCTGGCTGGCATGCTCCACGTCACGGCTCAGCCCGGCCACATCCTGCTGTTGCTTATCCTTATCGCGAATAACTATCGTGCCTGCGCTTACCGCGGACTTCGTGGCCGAGCGGTCGCTTCCGCTGCCGTTCGCGCCCACCAGCAGCCCGCTGGTCACGTTCCCCGGGAACTGACCGCCCACGCTACCGCCCGTGCTGATACCCACGCTCTGGTGTTCGACTTTATACGCAGCACTGTTGTTGATATCACTAAACGCCAGCATGCCGGTATCCAGTTTATTCTTCTCTGCCGTCGCCGTCGACCCGATAACCGCACCGTTCAGCCGGGTCTGTTCGCCCACGGTGATATCAAAACCGCCTTTGCCGGCGAAGATACCCGTCTGTTCCTGCACGCTGTCGTAATTGCTGTGCATTTTGTCTTTGCTCAGGCTGATGCTGCCCGAACCGGTCATCGAGCCGAAGGTAAAGCTGCCACCGGTGCTGACGTTCTGCTGCCCGGAAGCGTAACGATCGCTGTCCTGCTGGCTTTCCAGCAGCAGGTTGCGGCCCACGTCAGCCCGGACCGATTCGCCGGTGACCTGTGCGCCTGTCAGGCTGGTATCGCGCCCGCTGGTAATCCTGACCTGATTACCGGCATTAACCGTGGTTTCGGTCTGGCTGGTGCCGTTACCCTTCTCGTTACCCTTGCCCTTGTTGACGCTGGCGGAAACGCTCAGCCCGATACCGCCGGAACCGGCACCGATACCTGCGCCCAGTGTGCCGCCCTGGCTCTCGTTTTTACCGTCCAGATACCGGGTGTTGCTGGCGGAAAGCAGATTCACGTCGCGGCTGGCATTCAGGGTGACGTCTTTGCCTGCCTGCAACTGGCTGCCCTGCACCAGGATGTCGCCGTACTGGCCCTTCACGCCGTTGCCGCTGGCGGTAATGTTCAGGTTGTTGCCCGCCGTCAGGCTGCTGCCCTGCGCGGTGCTCTGTCCGCTGTTTTGGGTGGACGCGGAAGACCGGGTGCCATAGGAAATGCTGATCCCCGCCATATTGTTATTGGCCGGATCGGCACCCTGCGCTTGCGCCAAACTCGCCGCCTGCACCGCCTGTATGCCGCTCAGTGCCGCCCTGGTACCCTGCAATGCCGCCAGGCGACTGTCGCCGGTGAGTTTCGCCTGCTGCGAGGTTTCTGCCGCAGTATTCAGTGCACTGCCAACCGTGCCGGACAGTGCCAGCGTCAGACCGGATTTCTTCTGTTCAACCTTGTGAGTCTGGCTGTTTTGATCCTGCGCCTGTGTCACCGACACATTCCTGCCAGTCAGCGCCATGTCCTTGCCGGCCACCAGCCCGGAGCCTGTCACCGCCAGATGATTACCGGCCCCCAGGGTGAGGTTACCGTTTACGCTACCGACGGTGCTGCCCTGATTAGTCAGCCCCTGCGCGGTCTCCGTGGTTTTCAGGCTTTCGGTGCCGTAGCTGATGCCGATACCACCGCTGCTCATCAGGCCGGATTTTTTCTCCTGCCTGAGGTGCAGTTCACTGTTGCTTTCGGTCGCACCGGTGATATTCAGATCGTTCCCTGCCAGCAGTTTCACGTCCTGAGTCCCGGCCACGCTGCTGCCCTGAACCCGTAAATCGTTGCCCGCCAACACATTAATGCTGTCGCCGCTCAGGAGAGTCCCCTGTACGCTCTGGCGCTCCAGAATGTCGCGGGTGGTGGTAGTGGTTTTCGACATCAGGCCGTTACCGCCGGTCACCTTGTGTCGTTCGTCCAGATCGAGGGTGTTCTCGCCGCTGAGAAGATTAATGTTATGGCCGGCATTAAGATTCAGTCCATCACCGGCCGAAACCGTTGCGGCATGGGCAGTGATATCGTTCCCGGCATTGAGGGTCACCGCCCCTTTACCCACCACTTCGCTGCCGGCCTGCTGGCTGTTGCCCTGTTTCAGGCTGTTGTCGCCATTCCAGATCAGGTTATCGCGGCTGGCCGTGGTCACCGTATTCAGGGTGAGATCGCGCCCGGCACTCAGCAGGGTCTGGCCATTCTCACCGCGGTTAACCACCTGAGCCGCATCCAGCCTGATGTCGCGACCGGCCTGCAGTATCAGCTTGCCGTCGCTTCCCTGCACGTACATGCCAGCCACGCTGTCAATATTGGTGCGTTCGAAGCTGTTGTCACCGTGAATGCTCTGTGCCGTGCTGGTTATGCTGATGGTATTGATATCACGCCCGGCGCTGGCCAGAAGCGAGTTGTTACCCCGGATCAGCCCGCCGATATTGTTAATGTCGGTGCGGGCAGTCAGGTCAGCGTCGGTCCCCTGAATGCGGCCCGCCATGTTCGTGATGTTGGCGGCGCTCAGTTTCACCACGTCACGCCCGGCGATATGGCCGCTGTTGAACAAGCCTTCGCCCAGATTGAGATTAAGGTTACGCCCGGCAATCAGCGCACCGGAGCCGTCCAGATCGCCCGGTTGCATGCGGGCATACACTTGCGGCACCAGGACGTCTTGCTGGCTGCCGTCCGGCAAGGTGACGCTGGCCTTCACCAGCCAAACGATATCCCGGGTCAGTAAGCCCATCTGTCCGGCCGTCAGCGCTACGCCCACCTTCAGGTTATATTGCTGACTGAAGGCCCCCCCCTGATCCATCAGTGCCTTAAACTGCTCTTCGTCGTTGCTGTAACCCTCCAGATAGCGCTGCCCGGTCAGGTTGATTACCTGTTCGCGGATCAACCGCTGTTCGTAGTAACCATCGCCCAGCCACTTCAATATATTGTCCGGATTGTTAGTCACTTTACCCATCATGTAATCCGAGCCCAGCCAGGCTTTCTGGCTGGTGAAACGCGGATCGGTCTCCACCAGATACTGTCCGCCCGGTGCCGGATTAGTCATGAACAGGCTGTTGTCCGGCAAACGGGTGTCCGGCCCGACAATGCGCACCACGCTGTCCGCTGCGTCGCCTTGCTGGCTATTGACCCTGTTGGCGACTTCGAACTGCTGGCCCGGCTGCAACGCTACGGCCGGGATCACCGGCAGCGCGCCACTGCCAATGGTCTGCAGGCTGGCGGAAATATCACTGCCGCTGACTGCCGCACTGACCCCGCCGGCAGCGCCGATAGGGGTATTGGTGCCCTGCTGCGTCAGCGGGGCAATGGCGATCGGGTTACCTGCCACCTGTTGATGGTCAGTCAGCTGGCCCGGCTTCAGTGAAATGGTCTGAATGGTGGTCGGTGGCGTATAGGCCGTGGTATTGTGCCCCTGCTTATCTTTACCCTTCTTCCTGATGCGGTAGTAACTGGTCACTTCGCCGACGTCGGTGGTCAGGCGCTGGCCCGGCACCGCCACGTTATCCACGCTGCCGGCATTTATCGCCAGCGTGCCGCCCGCGATCACCTGGCTCTTATCGTTCAGCAAATGCCCGGTGTTGATCGCCATATCGCTACCCGCGATAATTTTGCCCGGTTCGCTTTCCCTGACCCGGGTTTCCTGCACCGTGCGGTTGTAGTCGTATTGGCTGAACCTGTCATTCCCATACCCGGTTTTGCCAGGGGTATTAAGGTTCAACAGCGAGTCTGCTGAATTGCGGTCAACAAACACACCCTCTTCTCCGGCCATCCAGCGTACCGGATCAGCCGATTGCTGATACCCGGTAATTTTTCCGGTGGAAACGGTAACCAGTTCGGTAGTAAAGCGGTCGTTGATGTTGTTGATCTGTCCGGCCGAAATCGCCATGTTACCCGCAGATTGCAGGGTCGAACTGTGATTGTTGAGGGTACCGGCCTGGCCGGTAGCCAGGTAACTGGCGTCAAGCTGGCCGCCAATCGCCATGTCCCCGCCGCTGTAAATTAACCCATGCTGGTCGTTATTCAGCGTTTGGCTGCCGATATCCACCCTTTCGCGCCCGGCCAGCGTGGCAGCAGTGCCGTTCTCCGCCAGGTTGTTAAAGGTGACGGTTTGCACGCCAATAGCATCACCATAAATACGGCCGGTGCCGATGTTGGTCAGCATGTCGGCGTAGATCAACGTATGTTTGCCATCAATCAGGCCATCGTTGGTCAGGGTGCCGTTGACCGTCAGCCAATCCTGCCCGGCGTTAATCTCGCCGCTGGCGGCATTCAACAGATGACTGGCGCGCAGATCAAACCTGGCGCCCGCCAGCAGTTTGCCGCTGTTAGTCACATCGCCCGGCGTGGTGAGGTTGAAATTACCGTTGGCAATCATCTCACCGCGGTTATTGATGCCCCGGGCACTGACCAGGCTGATATCGCCCAGCGACAACAATTGCCCGTCGCCGCCGACCGCTGTGGCGTTAATGTCCAGCAGCTTACCAGCCTTGACGATGCCGCCGGTGTTCAGCAGGTTAAACGCCGTGCCCTGCAACTGCAGGGTTTCGCTGGCAGCCAGCTGACCCGCGCTGTTATCCAACTGACCGCCGTTGGTGATAGTCAGCTGTTGGTTAGCCAGAATACTGCCGCCACGGTTGTTGATCGCGCCGGTGTTCAGCACCACGGCCTCGCCTTCCAGGCCTTTATTTTCCGCCCCGGTGTCGTCATTGATCAACTGCAGGGCATTGAGCGTCGCAGTGGCACCGCTGCGGATCAGCCCCCGGGCGTTGTCGATAATCCCCCGCCCGCTGTCCAGCAACAGGTTGCCGACCGCCTGAATTTGTCCGTTGCGGTTATCCAGACTGACGCTGGACAGCCGGATCGTCTGTTCGCCAATAATCCGCCCGCCGTTAGCATTGTCCAGATTTAGCGCTGCCAGGGCGAAGTCGCCTTTGGCTCCCAGCGTACCGCCCTGATTATTGACGTCGCCACTGCTGAGCTGCAGTTTACCCGGGCTGTACAAGGTACCGTTCTGGTTATCCAGCCGCTGGCCGTAGGTATCGACATACATATCCGTGCCCGACTGCACCAATCCCCCCTGGTTATTCAGGCCGCCCGCGCCGGGGGTATTCAGCACCAATCTCTGCTGCGCCACTAGTTTTCCGCCACCGTTGAGCAGCGTTTCGGCATCGATCTGCAAGTCTTTAGCGGCAATCACCACGCCCTGGCCGTTATCGAACTCGCCGGTCGTGAGGTTCATCGCCCCCTGGCTGGTAATACCGCCCTTGTCGCCGCTGTTGGCGTTGGTCAGCCGTTCAACCGTTAGATCTAACCCCTGACCACTCTGGATCAGGCCGCCGTCATTGTTACTGAGGCTATTACCGTGCAGCTCCAGCGCCGTCTGTGCCGCCAACTGGCCGCCCCGGTTTTCCAGCAGGCTGAAATGAATCTTAGCCGTATCGGCGCTGACCAGCGTGCCCTGATTGTTCAGCAGATGGCCGCTGTCCAGCTGCAGTTTTTTACCTGCGCCAATCACCCCGGTATTGCTGTTATCCAGCACGTCTTCAGCATTCAGCCCCATATCCTGACCGGACTTGATCGCCCCGGCCTGGTTATTGATCACCCTGACGGTGGCCGACAGCTGATTCTCTGAAGCCAGGGTACCGCGGCGATTATCCAGTTGCTCGCTATACAGTTGCAGGTCACCCGAACTGGCGATAAAACCGGCCTGGTTATCCACAGCACCGCTGGCGATCGTCAGTTTGCCCGGACTGCTGATACCACCATGCCTGCCGCTGTCACGATTGCTCAGGGCCTGTCCGTGCGTATCGATGCGCGCATCACCGCCCGCCTGCAACAGTCCACCGTCGTTGGTCAGTGCCAGACTGTCGATATTCAGCTGCTGCTTGCCGGCCAGAATGCCCTGGCTGTTATCCAGCGCACCGCTGTGGATCGTCAACATCCCCTGGCTGACAATACCGCCGCTTTCACCACTCAGACGGTTACTCAACGCCGCGTCCCGGGTGTCAATATTCATATTGCCCGCGGATTGCAGCAGACCAGCGTTATTGTTCAGCGCACCGCTGCTCAGGCTCAGATCGCCGCTGGCAGCGATGACGCCCTGCAGGTTATTCAGCGCCCCGTTGCCCAGCGCCAGCGAAAGCGCGCCGCCCGCTACCTGCCCGGCCTGATTCTCCAGCCCGGTACCCGTCAGTTGCAGAGCCTGTCTGGCCTCAATACGGCCGCCGCGGTTATCCGGCGCCTGTTGCGCCGTGACCTCAGCATTGCCCGTCGCGGCAGAAACCAGCCCCTTGCGGTTATCCAGCCTGTCCGCCCGTAGCTGAGTATCGCCGCTGGCCGCCAGTTGCCCCTGGCGGTTATCGATAGCGCCGCTGACCTGCGCCTTCAGGCTGCCGTCCTGCGCAGCAATCACTTTGCCGCTCTGGTTGTTCAACCGCGCGGCGTTAAGCGCGACCTTGCCATTGGCCGCCAGTTGGCCGCCCTGGTTATCAATCCCCTCACTGACGCTGAGGCGCATCTCACTCTTACCGCTCTGCACCAGTTGACCGTTGCGGTTAGACAGGCTGCCGGCATCCAGCGCGATCTGCTGCGCCGAAGTGGTAGCGTCGTCCAACACGTAGTCGCCGCCCTGCATGCTGAGCTGGCCGTTGGACAGCAGCTTGCCGCCATCGCCCTGCAAGCGACCGGTATTCACCGCCAGCGCACCTTTACCCGCATGGATGATTTGCCCGCCCTGGTTGTCGATCGAACCGGCGTCCAGCGTCAGGTCATTGCCATTACTGGCAATACGGCCACCGGCGTTATCCAGTTTGCCCTGTGGGTTCAACCGGAGGTTGTCTTCGCCAGACTGGGTGATCTCCCCCTTGCGGTTGGATAAGTCATGCGCATTAAGCGCCAGTGTATTTGCCGCCAGCTTGCCACCGTCATTATTGAACCGCTTGCCGCTGCTGGCGGTGAGCTGTTGCGTGGCTGTAACCTGCGCACTGGCCGTGGACAAATCGCCGGACCCGGCTTGCAGCGTGACCTGAGTCGCTGCGGTACGGCTGCCGCTGATATCCACGCCCTGCCCGTTCACGCGCAGGTTGCCTGCCGCCAGATTTAGCCCCTGTGCAGTCAGTTTGCCACTGGTGGTGAGCGCCAGTTCGCCGCTGCCGCCTGGCCGGCCATCCTGTTGCACACCGGCCGCCAGCGTACTGCCTTTGCTGCTGTTCAGGCTGGCAGCCTGTATCCGCAGATTATTGCCAGCCGCAATAGATCCGCTGTTTTGCACCTCGCCACCGCTGCTGATGCCGGTATGACCCGCCGCGAACAGTGAGCCGCTGTTGCTGACACCGCCCTTCGAGGCCAGCTGCGTATCGCCGCCACTACTGATTTTACCGCTGTTTTCAATGCGGCCATCGGCGGTGACCACCACGCTACCGGCCTGCGCACCGATGTTACCGGCATTACGCACCCCGACGCCGGTTTCGGTGCCGATCATGCGGATCTTACCGGCGTACATGCCGCCCAGTTTAGCCACATCGACCGCCAGCTGCGGGCGGGTGGAAGGATCGTCGCTTTGTTTGTCGATCTGTTGATGCGCCGCATCCACCTTGTTGCGTCCGGTAGTGACCTTAAGATCGTTAGCCCACAATCCGGCATTGATCTTCGCCGAACGCGCAATGATTTAAGTGTAATCCTGGCGCGAACTGTCCATACCGGCGCCTTCAACCACCACTTCACCCCGCTCAACGTTAAAGCCGGTCAGGTTACCGTTGTTGATCTGCGCCTGACCTGTGGTCAGGGTGGCGCGGCTGGCGTTGATAAAGCCGCAGCCATTACAGGTAATGCCGGACGGGTTGGCGATTACCACCTGAGCACGCTGTCCGGCAACCTCGATATAACCGTTCAGACGGCTGGGGTCGCGGGAATTGACTTCGTTGAGAATTATCCTGGCTTCGCCTTTCGCCAGCCACGGGTTACCGTCGACCCAGCCACCCTGTTGAGTTTGGGTCATTTTATGGGAATTGTTGAGGATCACGCCCCGCTTGTCGACGTCAAACTGGCTATAGGTATTGCGCGAAACCCCGCCGGCGCCTGGCGTCTGGATATTGACCTGTGGCGTACCGTTGGCGCTGTTGATGATGGTCGGCTGCTGGCCGCCCGGCGCATTGCCGTCGGCAATAATCGCCGCCTGCACCGGTTGGATAGCCCCCAGCGATATTAACAGGCTAAAGCTGATGGCGTTCATCCTGCCAATGCACTGACTCTGGGTATGCCCCGGACCAGACGAGCGGGCAGATCCGGCACGACCGGAACGGGCGATATCCGCCGCCACCACCAGCATGCCACGCGCTTTGCTGAAAACGATACGATACCTGTCCTTGTTCATGGCAATATCCTTATTAAATTTCTGACAGCTCCACGGCTACCGGGTGACTTGCCCGCCATTGCTGCGCCTGATGATGGCTAACCTGCGCGCCTTTAAAGTTCACCACGCGCTTTCCACGCTGCTCTCCGCGGTGATACAGCGCCCGCATGCACAGGTGCGGGAAGATTTCCCGCGTGATTAGATTACGCATTTCCCGCGTATGCCCGAAAGGCGCTATCCAGTCACAAAACCACATGCGATCGCCGCTGTTCCAGTCAATTTCCAGCATGTTAACCGCAGGCTGTGTCAGATAACGCGCCTCGGCCTCTTGATTCATCCACGCCCAGCTGAGGAAAAATACCGGCTGATTTCGCTGCGACGCCAGCACATATTGCTGTCGCTTGATGATCGGCAGCAGAAGTGTCGGCAGAGTGTGCAACGGGGCGTCGCGGTGCATCGGCGAATGCATCCACAGCCATACCGCCGCGCCAAAGGCTTCTGCCTCGCTGTCTTCACCGCCGAGGATCAACGGCGCCCTGATATCATATTCGCCTATGCGCATGGTCGTGTCCTCAGTAGTTCCAGCTAAGGTTAAAACCCAGAGTGACCGGGCTGGTGCTGAATCCCCCGGGTTTGGAGAAAGGCACGCCGGCGAACAGATCGTAACCGACCCTGAAGGCATAGCCGCGCAGGCCCACTACGCCACCGGCCAGATGCTGCCCAACCAGATAGTCTGAACCGTAGCCGCCCACTTCGCCGTAGTCGGCACCGAGATACAACTCCTGCCCCTGTAACGGCGTACGCCAGGCCAGATCGTTACGGACGAACCAGCCGTGATTGGCGTTCAGGGTACGCTCGCCATCAAAGCCGCGCACCGTCCAGCGGTTGCCGATAGCGAACTGGTCCTGCGGCGTCAGCGGCGTATCGCTGATCTGACGCTGGTATTGCACGTTGTAGCGGAAGTTCTGGCTGAGCAGGCTGAATGGCACGTCGAGCCGGGCGTTAAGCTGCACAATTTTGCTGAGTGCCGTCGCCTCGCCAAAGGTCTCTTCCGGCGCAGGTAATGCGCCAAACCAACGGGTACCGCGCTGGTAGCTGATACCCGCGTCCAGCGTGGCTTGTTGAATATAGTGGCGGTGCTGCAATCCCAGCCGCCATCCTGAGGTACGCCGGCGCTGTACTTCCACTTCGGTATCGTTGATGTAGTTGCCGGACTCGCGCGCCAGCACGTCATAGGTCAGCATGGTTTTCTGGCTGCCGTTACGGTGCAGCACCCGGCTGAGTTGGAAATCCAGGTTCCTGCTGTTGCCGCGGTAACGGTAGTCCTGATTCTGCCCGGCAATGGTCTGGTGGTAGTCATAGCTGTTGGCGGTGACGCCGGCCATCCAGTAACCGAAAGGCACCGAATAGTGCCCGGTGATGTTCTTCGACCCCTTGCCGCCCTGGTTTTGCAGATCGGCAGAGCCGGAGATATAGAACAGATCACTGAGCGAAAACGGGTTATCCAGCGACAGGGTCAAACCGCCCTGATAACGCCCGGTACTCCTGGTGCCGGAATCATCCAGCGAGACGCCAATACGCCACATGCGCTGCTGCTTCCAGCTCAGGGCAATGTCGCTTTCGCCGGGCTGTTCACCGGGGATAATTTCCATACTGGCCTGCACCGTCGGCAAGCGTTGCAGGTTTTCCAGTCCCTGTTCAATATCACGCAGATCCAGCAGGTTGCCCGCATGGGCCGGGATGCTGCTGTAGGGCTGAATGTAATGGCCGCTGTCCGGCGTCAGTTTCACCTGCCGCACGTAGCCTGGCACCACTAATAATCGCAGTTGGCCGCTTTTCAGATCCTGCGTCGGTGCCAATACGCGGCTGGTGATATAGCCGTGATCCACCAGCCGGTTTTGCAGGGTGCTCATCAGCAGGTTAATGCCCTGCCCGCCCAGGCAACGGCCCTGTGCCTGACTGGCGATACGTTGCAACGGCAGCCAATCGGGGAGCCTGTCCTGGCCGCTCAATACGACCTGATCGATAGGGAAACAAGGTTTTTCTGCCGGGAAAGCAATGCGGCCAGCGCTGGACGACGGTGGTGACAGACGCACATCAGGCGTCGCGGGGATCAGTTGTTGCTCCAGCGCCTTTTGCCGCTGCTGCTGTATGATCAGCTGTTCACTGTTTGATGTTGCTGCCAGCAACGGTTGGCTGAATATAAACAGCGGCAAAACAACGGGGCCACATGGAATACAGACCTTACGCACAGCAAGGCTGAGCGAAGAGTAAGCAGAGTAGCGCATGACTTTTCCCTGTCAAAACACAAATAAACGAAAAAGAAAGAAAACAATTGTAATAAAATGCAATTATTATGCGCAGAAATTGTCCACGGTCAACTTAATTTTGCCCGGTAATGGGCACCGGGTGGCACCTGATGTACTTCAGACCCTGTCCGATAACGCGCAGGTTGAAAATATCGCCGCACGATGACCGAATAGCGTTCCACAGCCGGCCATGCCAGGAGAGCGGTTCCTCAAAGGGGATCTCACCCTGTATGGTCAATATTTTCAGGGCACAGACAGAAGTCCGTTTTGCATCCGTTTTTCTTTGGCTACCGGGGATAGTCCGCTGTTATACCTGTGGCGACGTATTCTGTTGTAATAACCACTCAGATAAAATGAGACGCCTCTTCTGGCCTCTTCAATGCACAGACAACCGGTAATCCGCCGAAAAAGCGGTGTGTTCATAAGCAGAGTTTCTACTCACCTGAATTCAGAGGAACTTGTGTGACCCGAAGGGCAGGCATATGCGAGAAAATGATAATGGTTTTATAATCACCAACGGCCGAATAGGGTTCTGAATGGGTTTACACTGATGCAGTATATTCAGCGTATACACTGATTCTGCTTATCGCCTTCGTTAAAAATGGGGGAATGACTGAAAAAAGTTGAATCAATGATAGAAAATGTTATTGCTATATATAAAAAGACAAAAAGGAGAGCATGGTGTCCAGAGATAAACTCAATGCAGGGACTGACAGTGATCGCTACACTGCTACACCACATATCAAAGCCGGCTATATTGATATATCGACTAATGCTGTGTTCAGGACACACAAGGATGCATTGAATTGTTTTGGCTACCAGAAGGGCCATTACCAGCGGGCTGCCTGGAAGATCCCCGATGAAATCTGCGATGTAATTGAACTGCCTTATAACTCAAGCGTCTGGTTTCCGACACTTGATGATAATGCCGCATGGGATAATTCACTGTCTGATGACGGGTTGTTGATTATCGAAAAGAAAAAGGAGGCAGATGATTTCCGGAAGAATGATTGGGAATACCGGATTGTTATGGCTAAATCCAAAGATGAATATAACAGAACTCTTTACCGGTTTATTGGTATTTTTGAAGTCGTACCGGGGTACAGCGTCGGTAATGAGCAGCGGTTCAGGCGAGTCAGTACTACAGTAAAAACTTACCGGTAATAAATTGACGTGTGAGTTTCGGCTTATGCTATCAGTCTTTTGATTGCACATTTCTAATGCTCTTAAGACCTGTTGGGGGCGAAATATCTCAGTGATGTTTATCTAAGACGGTAATCATCAGGTTTGTAACATGACTGCCTCCGTAGATGAACAAGCCCCGGCACATAAAAATGTACCGGGGCTGTATCAGACGAGTTCAAAGACGAGAGAATATCCGCAGTCACAGCAGGCGAAAACCGGTGACTGATTCTTCGTTACCGTTTCTGCATAGCCGATAAATATGTCATGATCACGGCCAAAAATTCGATCACCGCGGCTACCGTTCCGCGGTCCACACCACCGAAGATAACCGGGTGGATGCGCTGTTGCCTGTCATTTTTTCCAATTCACCGGCGTCTTTATCACGGCATCAACAACTATGTCACACCCTGCCCTGTCTGGCGGATACGCTCCGGTGTCAGTTTGGCATACCGTTCGTACTCTGGATGCTGGCATGGCCGGTTGTGCTTTCACATCATATAAGCTGTATTGGCCGCTGGAGACCAGTAAAGAGGCGACAGCCTTCGCCAGTCATTTTATGATGCGGGGAGAGAATACTCTGCTGATTCAGCTGGTACCCGGTCACATTACAATGGCGATGAAATATGCCCACTTTGCAGCAGATCCTCCTGATGCAGTTGTCGCACTTAACCCTTTTAATAATCGCGAAGAAGTCACATCAATGGATTGGTGATAAAACGCATTGCTGCCATTTTGCTGCCACTGCGGATCGCAGAAAACAAAAAACCGCCTTGCGGCGGTTAAACGACATTGCATATATGTACTTATTTTTGTTCATTTTGAATCAGTGGTGCCCGGGGCGGGACTTGAACCCGCACAGCCATACAGCCGATTGGTTTTAAAAACTACAATGCTGCGTTTAAAACGCATAAGATTATGATTTATTTTAAATTGTATATTATTTACAGCTACTCAATTTAGCTGATTATTGAATTTTTCCACTTTATTATAAGCGCAATCCCACACCGAACTATACACCATTGACTTATAGATTATAGGTGCTAGCATCTCTGCCGCCATACGCCAATGACGTATACTTATGCTATTTATTGAAACCCATATATTCACCGAAGATGTAAAGGAACTACTGAACGATGATGAATATTGTGAGTTTCAGCAGTTCATGGCAGACAACCCTGCCTGGGGAGACGTGATCCAAAATACAGGTGGCCTCCGTAAGGTACGTTGGGCGGCCAAAGGCAAAGGTAAACGTGGTGGTGTCCGGGTAATTTACTACTATAAAGTATCCGAATCACAGATCAGGCTACTACTCATCTATAAAAAAGGCATCAGGGATGATTTATCTGAGGAAGAAAAACGTCTGTTAAGGGCGTTGAACGAGAGCTGGTAATGGACAAAAAACTGTTTGAACGCCTGACAGAAAGTATGGCGCAAATGAATGAAATTGTTGATGGTTCACGTGAACCATCCCGTGAAACAATGGTTACCGCAGTTAAGGTCAAAGCTATCAGAACAGCCACAGGTCTTTCACAAAGTGGGTTCGCTAAACTGATTTCAGTAAATGTTGATACGCTAAAGAACTGGGAACAGGGACGACGCGAACCCACCGGACCGGCAAAAGCATTGCTCAGAGCGATAGAACGCGATCCACAACATGTGATCCCGGCACTTTCTCCGGACATACCCTAACCACAGAAACCAGCCTTAAAGCTGGTTTTTTTGCCTGACAATAACGTACAACCGCAGAAAATAAAAAACCGCCTTGCGGCGGTTAAACGACATTGCACATAAGTGCTTATTTTTGTTCATTTTGAATCAGTGGTGCCCGGGGCGGGACTTGAACCCGCACAGCCATACAGCCGAGGGATTTTAAATCCCTTGTGTCTACCGATTTCACCACCCGGGCAAATCTGGAGGCGCGTCCCGGAGTCGAACCGAGGTAGGCGGATTTGCAATCCGCTGCATGGCCACTCTGCCAACGCGCCTTTTAACTCTTTAAATTACAACACGTTACTTTGCGCTATAATCTTTAATTCTTTTAATCTGAAATCAGATTCAGACTTAACTATTTGATTCCGAAGACTTAATGTCTTGTTGTCTCTGGAATGGCGGCTATTATGGACTTGTTCCCCATGCTTGGCAAGAGCAATACGCTTTTTTTTCTGAGAAAAACGTTTGAGTGACTGAAAATTCAGCGAACTGTTCAGAGAGCAAACACCTGAAAATGAAAGTGATTAAATTACCCGCGCTCACTGCCGGTTCAGTGAACAATCCCCCCGCGTTCAGGAATCACTTTTATTCCGACACTACCGCGTGCCGGTACGCGCCTTCGCGTTACACTGCCTGTCAGGCGGTCTGTCGTGATACTGTATAAACCAACCCTGCCAGTCCCGACCGTAATCACTGGCCGCCGATGCAGTCCTTAACAGCATCACCATCAGCGCAATATTCAGCCCGCAGACTATGATAACTCTCAACAGCTATGTTTTATTCTGCGGCCAAAAGGTACTGTCGCGGACAGGACTGGCCGATTGATAGCGGTACAAAAACTGAAAGGTAATGACAGAGAAGAGAAATTCAGGGGCAATTCCGGCTGCGGACAGCATCAGCGGCTAAAACGAAAACAGGACCTTTCGGTCCTGTTTTGGCATTTACCAGAAATTTATCGACTCTCTGGTATTATATAATCTGGAGCGGGAAACGAGACTCGAACTCGCGACCCCGACCTTGGCAAGGTCGTGCTCTACCAACTGAGCTATTCCCGCAATATTATCCATCGCTGATAAAGCGTATAAGCTGTATCCGGACAATTTTTTGATGTGCTGTATTCTACTAAGCACGACAGACCAGTCAACCATTTTTTCAATGACAGCAATCATTTGCTGTCATTTTCATCGCATTGCTTACTGATCGAGCAAGTCTTTGCGGGCCGCACTCAGGTACTGGAACATCGACCAGAAAGTTAATGCCGCCGCTATATACAGTGCCAGAATACCGGCAAGCTCGACACTGCTGTTAGGCCGCCACAGCAAGGCAACTAATGCCAGCATCTGTGCGGTTGTCTTTACTTTGCCAATCCATGAAACTGCCACACTGCTACGTTTTCCTATTTCAGCCATCCATTCACGCAGCGCAGAAATAATAATTTCCCGTGCAATCATGGTTGCAGCCGGTAATGTAATCCACCAGGAGTGAAAATATTCAGCCACCAGCACCAGTGCAATTGCCACCATAACTTTATCTGCTACCGGGTCGAGAAATGCACCAAAAGCAGTGGTTTGTTTCCAGCGCCGCGCCAGAAAACCATCAAACCAGTCAGTAATCGCCGCAAGGACGAACAATAACGCACAGCAGACCGGCGCCCAGCTAAAAGGCAGGTAAAACGCCAGTACAAAAAAGGGAATTAAAACAACCCTGAACAGCGTGAGATAGGTCGGTATGTTAAATTGCATAGGGGACTGACAGCCTGGATACGGTAGCGATAGCCTCTATGTTGCTACATTGCCCCTGCTGTTTCAATGCTAGTGTTTGAGAGAATGGAATATTTTTTCCGCCAGAGCCACAGAAATCCCGGGAACCCTGGCAATTTCATCAACAGTGGCATTTTTTAATGGCTGCAAGCCCCCCATATATTTCAGTAACTGCTGGCGACGTTTAGGTCCGATCCCTTCAATGCCTTCCAGGCTGCTGGCCGATTTTACTTTCGCCCGTTTCAGACGGTGTCCGGAGATCGCATGGTTATGAGATTCATCACGGATATGCTGAATAACATGCAGTGCCGGTGAGTCAGGAGGTAATGACATCCCCTCGCCTTCTGCATCGAGAAATAAGGTTTCCAGCCCGGCTTTACGGTCACTGCCCTTTGCCACGCCCAGTAATAGCGGGTGGTTTTTGTCCCAGTCGACTTCCAGCCCCGCAAAAACATCTTTCGCCTGAGCCAGTTGCCCCTTACCACCATCAATCACAATAACATCAGGAATTTTACTTGCCTCGAGTGCTTTACTGTAACGCCGCTGCAGTACCTGATTCATTGCCGCATAATCATCCCCCGGTGTAATGCCGGTAATATTATAACGCCGGTATTCGGCACGCAGCGGGCCATTGGTATCAAAGACAACACAGGATGCAACCGTTTGTTCACCCATAGTATGGCTGATATCAAAACATTCCATCCGTCGAATTGCGGGCAGACTAAGATAGCTGGCCAGTGCAGCCAGCCGCTGATGGACCGTTGACTGCTGTGCCAGTCTTGACGTCAGTGCTGTCGCCGCATTCGTTCTGGCGAGCTTAAGATACCGTGCTCTGTCACCACGGGGTTTGCTTTGCAGGCTGATTTTACGCCCCGCCATTTCTGACAAAGATTCACTCAGCACACTGATTTCAGGCAAGGTAAAATCGAGCAGAATATCACCCGGTAACGTACGGACTTCACTGCCCTGCAGATAAAACTGACCGACAAACGTCTGCACAACTTCTGCAAGCTCAGTACCCGGTGGCACTTTAGGGAAATAACTCCGGCTGCCCAGTACTTTCCCCTGACGGATAAACAGGACATGGACACAGGCCATCCCTGAATCGAAAGCAATACTGATAGCATCCAGGTCATCCCCCTGGTTTGATACAAATTGTTTTTCGGTGATCTGTCTGACCGCCTGAATCTGGTCACGGAGCCGGGCTGCTTCTTCGAATTTTAGCTCTGCACTTGCCTGCTCCATGCGACTGATCAGTAATTTCAATACCTGATCATCTTTCCCCGCGAGGAATAAACGGACGTATTCGGTCTGTTGCTGATATTCCTGTTCCGTGACCAGCCCGCTGACACAGGGCCCCAGACAGCGACCTATCTGATATTGCAGACAGGGACGCGACCGGTTGCGATAAACATTGTTCTCACATTGCCGGATAGGAAAGACTTTCTGCAAAATGGCCAGGGTTTCGCGCACTGCACTGCCATTAGGAAAAGGACCAAAATATTCACCTTTCGCCTGTCTGGCACCACGGTGGGATGCAAGCCGTGGATGCTTATCATTACTGAGCAGGATGAAAGGATAAGATTTATCATCCCGCAGCAAGACATTATAGCGGGGCTGGTATAGTTTAATGTAGTTGTGTTCAAGCAGTAAGGCTTCCGTTTCACTGTGGGTCACGGTGACATCAATATGCACAATATGCGCCACCAGAGCCTCTGTTTTCCGGCCCGGGACCTGAGCGCGGAAGTAACTGCTCAGTCGTTTTTTAAGGTCTTTCGCTTTACCTACATAGATAACTTCATCACCGGTACCGTACATACGGTATACACCCGGCTGGTGGGTCACTGTCCGAAGAAAATCTGCAGGGTCAAAAATATCATTCACTGCTTATCACCAAATCCGTATTAATCAGCCCGTGACGTATGGCAAGAGGTGCCAGCTCTGCATCGCCGTTGATATTCAGTTTACTGAACATACGGTAACGGTAACTATTCACTGTTTCAGGGCTGAGGTTCAACTGTATTGAGAGAAGAAACAACCGGGTTTATTTCTGGCAGTTTGACATAAAAGGCCGCCGGGATCCGTTGAGAGACATTACGTTTTTGACTCTTATCAAATTCTGATTATAGCAATAGTTGCCGAACCTTCTCTGTCTTTTACCGGATAATACCCGCGAGAAATACAGGCTATCCGCTGTTTTCCGTTATTTCCCCGCCGGTCTTCCCCCGCCAATACCGGCCTCTGTGTCAGGCGGAAAATGCTAATGCCCCCATCATGATTCTGTTATAATCCACGCCATTATGGCAAGGTATTGCCGGTTAACGGAGTCTGAAACAATGAATTATGTAGAATTTCCTACAGAAAAAAACCCTGAAGCATTATCCCGTGAAGTCACCTGTCTGAAGATGATGATAACCTGTATTTTGCAATCCATGAGCCAGGTCGATGCAGGTAAGGCGATCCTGAATATGGAACGTTATCTGGCTTCACTGGATGCTGACGCCGATACCGAATTATTTATTACCACGCTGAAACAGATTAAAGCGGGCTATTTGCAATAATAGTCTGTTTTCCTGTCTCCCCTGAGGCAGGAAACATTCCCCTCTTCTGACCTGCTGCTGTTTGTTATGGCTGCCTGTATCACCCGGCCATAGATGCTCCGCTGCCCTTGTCCTTCAGAAATACCGGGTGAAAAATCATCACTTAGCATGGCCGGTTACGCTGGTTATTCCTCCGGTTGCAGAGAGTGTGGTACAAGGTAAACAGGCCCCGTCAGGGCGCTGCCATTTACTGGCTACGAAATACTGACTATCGTCCGGACAGATAACAACAAAACAGCCAACAGAGCTGAAAAAACAATCACAGGAAATAAAAACATGACACATCAACCTCAGGATAATGTGACCGGTGAGGATCCGCAAAAACTGCGGCGTAATTTAAATAATCGCCATATACAATTGATAGCGATTGGTGGCGCTATCGGCACCGGATTATTTATGGGATCCGGAAAAACCATCAGTCTTGCCGGACCATCGATAATTTTCGTCTATATGCTGATCGGCTTTATGCTGTTTTTCGTTATGCGGGCGATGGGCGAATTATTACTGTCAAATATGGAATATAAATCCTTTAGCGATTTTGCAGCGGACTTACTCGGCCCGTGGGCCGGTTATTTTACTGGCTGGACATACTGGTTTTGCTGGGTTGTCACCGGTATTGCTGACATTGTTGCTATTACGTCATATTTGCAGTTCTGGATGCCGGGATTCTCTGTCTGGATGAGCGCCATACTCTGTATTGCCGTTTTCCTGGTCCTGAATATTGCGACTGTAAAACTGTTCGGCGAAATGGAGTTCTGGTTTGCTATTATCAAAATAGTCGCCATTATTGCGCTGATCGCCACAGGAATTGTTTTAACCGGTATTCACTACAGCGCACCGGACGGTACCCGGGCGGCTGTCAGTAATATCTGGTCCCACGGCGGCTTTTTCCCGAAAGGTCTGAGCGGTTTCTTTGCCGGATTTCAGATTGCCGTATTCGCGTTTGTCGGTATTGAGCTGGTGGGGACGACTGCCGCCGAAACCCGCGATCCGCAAAAGGTTCTGCCACGGGCAATTAACGCTATCCCGTTACGTATCATTATGTTCTACGTCTGTTCTCTGTTAGTCATTATGGCAGTGACGCCCTGGGACCTGGTCGTTCCTTCACGCAGCCCGTTTGTCGAAATGTTTGTGCTTACAGGTTTACCTGCGGCTGCCGGTATTGTGAACTTCGTCGTGCTTACCTCCGCAGCGTCATCCGCCAATAGTGGTATTTTTTCCACCAGCCGGATGCTATTTGGTCTGGCGGAACAAGGGGTTGCTCATCGCAGGTTTGCCCGTCTGTCAGCACGCTCCGTCCCGGTCAGTGGTCTGCTATTTTCATGCCTCTGCCTGCTGGCAGGAATCGCCCTGATTTATCTGATCCCTAATGTCATGACCGTATTTACTCTGGTGACGACTGTTTCCGCTATTTTATTTATGTTCGTCTGGTCGATCATTTTATGCAGTTACCTTGTTTACCGCAAAACAAGGCCGCAACTACATAATATTTCAGAGTTTAAAATGCCGGCAGGGAAAGTAATGAGCTGGGTATGCCTGCTATTTTTTGCTTTTGTCTTAGTGCTATTGACCTTACAGCCGGATACCCGTCAGGCACTGATGGTAACGCCATTATGGTTTATTGTGCTGGCTATCGGCTGGCAGGTGCAAAAACGTAAAGCTGCATAAGTGCCCGATTAAGAACAGGGTCAGTCCCCTGTTCTTAGTTCTTACCACTGGATAAAAAAGGCAGCCCCGCATTATTTGATTTGCGGGGCTGCCTTTTTATATCACTGTACGGTCAGCAGATGACTGATATTGCTGCACCGGAAATCAGTGCTTTTCTCCGCCACTATCCTGACTGTGACCCGACCGGGATTGTCCGGCCTCTGCCCCTGAGGCGTGAGTAGCTTCTGTGGACGTCCGCTGGGCTGGTGCCGGCTCGCTGCGTTTCGCCGGTTTCTCTGCCGCGGGTTGCGCAGAAGCAGCCGTCCCGGCTGCCGTGGTTACGGCTCCATCCTTCGGCTGCGGGCCCGCAGCTGCAGGAGTGTCAGTAGTTGCCATATGCGGTTGCATAGCCGTTCCCTGCAGTGCGGTATTCAGCACAGTCGCGAAATCGGACCAGGCACAGTATCCGTTGCTGTCCGTCGGACAACCTTCCAGTTGTAAAGTCACCCGTTGCGGCGGATGACTCAGACTCAGCGGCTCCGCATCTCGCAATTGCTGAGTGCTCTGATAAACGTATTCGATTTTCAACAGATCTTTGTTGTTGTTTTTATCATGCCAGCGTTCAAATACCAGCTGTCCGCCAATCGGCGTCTGTTCATACTGGCCCGGTAACTGGTAAGGCTTCACTTTCAGATCTGCCAGTAATGATGCGATATTCGAATCGTGCCCGACCATAAAGGTGAATACCGGCGCGCTGGATTTATCCTGGTCAATCAGCTGACTGCGTATATAGTCAACCAGCGGCGCAGCAACATCATGGGCAACCGGTGGTGTAGTGAACAGAATATCCTGGTAGGCATTTTTTATTTCAGACAAGGCTTTCCATTGATCCGGGGTTTTAATTTGTCCCCATGCCACCTGATCAGCCGGGAATCCCTGGTAATACTGTAACGTGAACGCATCAACCAGCGCGTTGCCGATTTTCAATGGCCCGTCAACCGAAGGTTCCTTGCCTTTTTCGATGCTGAAAGTATTGGCCATACTTCCCGGGCTGCATTTTTCTTTACCTTTACACAGGGGAGCGTTCGCGAAATCAGCCACTTTATTCAGCTGGCTGTAAGCGCCCTGCAATTGCGACTGCTGCTGTTTCTCAGCGGCGACCATCGCTTCAATTGCCGCCTTTTTAAATTCAGCACTGCCGTTAGTGATCACCGGATTAAATACCGGATCCATGGTACCCATTGCATCCTGATGGGTAATGGCAATATCACACCCGGGGAAAGCACCACTGACAAAGAATTGTGCTGTGGCTACAGTACGCTGCAGGCTGTTAGCATAAACAAATACTGACGCCGGGTTCGGACACTGGTTTTTATCAATTACTCCCTGCCTGGCCAGCCAGTCATGGGTATATTTCCCCATGTAAGCTTCAAGCACTCCGCCACGGGTGGTCAGTTCACCACCGGCAACATCCCATTGCGGCCAGCTCCGGCTGGCAGACTGCTCAAGAATACTGCCTCCATTCGCCAGCGGCGCCCGCAGGTTATGACGGCTCAGCATTAAAACCTGTTCCAGTTGCATACCATTTTCTTCCGCCAGAGCGTTCAGACTTACAGGTAATGCCGCCAGCACCGCGAGAGTGCACAAGCTTAATTTTTTAATCATTGTAACTAATCCATGAATTCTGAGGGGCACGGGTTATTGTCTCTGACAGATTCCTTGCAGATCAACAGGCTGTCAGCCGCCTTTCACTCTTCTCCGGCGACGTCTGTCAGAGCAAAGATTTCCATCACTATAGCAAACTTCATTGCCAGCGTTAGTGAGAATAGACTGTTTCTGTGCGTGTAAAGTTCCCGCCACTGGCGGAAAAGCGCTCAGGGAGGAGACTACCGACGAAAAAAAACCAGCCTGATAGCTGGTTTCTTCTGAAATATGGCGGAGGAGGAGAGATTCGAACTCTCGGATGGTTTCCCATCGGCGGTTTTCAAGACCGCTGCCTTCAGCCGCTCGGCCACCCCTCCGCAATGAGGCGCACTATAAACATCCCCCACGATGTTGTAAAGCCCCGATAGCTCCATTCGCCTGAAAAACAGCCAATTTATGGGTGAATGCTGGCAAGTTCAGCATATTGCTGGTTTTAATAGCAATTCAGCACGTAAAGATGGGTAAAACGACTTCATCCGTAGCAGGGCGATGCGTATTCTGCTGTGATTAAAATATTATTTCTGAATTATTAAGGAGTCTGTATGGACAGAATTCTTTCCTCTGGTCGCAACAGCAGTTTACTCAGCACTCATAAGGTGTTGAGAAATACCTATTTCCTGCTGGGCCTCACTCTGGCTTTTTCCGCGGTGACAGCAACCGCCAGTACTTTGCTGGCCCTTCCGGCTCCGGGATTTATTCTGATGCTGGCCGGTTTTTACGGACTGATGTTTCTTACCTATCGCCTGGCTGACAGACCTGCGGGAATTCTGGCAGCATTTGCGTTTACCGGTTTTCTCGGGTATTGCCTCGGCCCGATTCTGAGCAGCTTCCTGGCAGCAGGCATGGGCGATGTTATTGCTCTGGCGTTAGGCGGTACTGCTCTGGTATTTTTTTGTTGCTCTGCCTATGTTCTGACTACCCGAAAAGATATGTCTTTCCTGGGCGGAATGATGATGGCGGGCTTTGTGGTGCTACTGGTCGGTATGGTGGCTAACCTGTTTCTGCATCTTCCGGCGTTGCAAATGGCCCTGAGTGCCCTGTTTATTCTGTTCTCGACCGGCGCAATCCTCTGGGAAACCAGTAATATCATCCATGGCGGCGAAACTAACTATATCCGTGCAACAGTCAGCCTGTATGTGTCTCTGTATAATATTTTTGTCAGTCTGCTGAGCCTGTTAGGCCTTTCCCGCAGTAACTGATCCTCGCCTCTCCGCCGTCCTGACAAATAATACCCGCTGATGCGGGTATTTTTTCACCCTTAACTCTTTGCTACACTGCCTGCCGGTTAAGAATGAGGATAAAAAGTGAAGTTTGCCGGTAATGATATTGAAACTGACGCAGAAGGTTACCTGAAACATCCTGCAGACTGGTCGGCTGAACTGGCGGCAGAAATTGCTGCCGGTGAAGAGATTACTATGACTGATGCCCACTGGCAGGTGGTGCGCCTGGTACGTGATTTTTACCTGGAATTTAACACTTCTCCGGCAATACGTATGCTGGTGAAAGCAATGGCCAGAGAGTTTGGCGAAGAAAAAGGTAACAGCCGTTATCTGTTCAGGCTGTTTCCGCAAGGGCCGGCGAAGCAAGCCACCAAAATTGCCGGATTGCCCAAACCGGCTAAGTGCCTGTAAAGCCGGTACTCAGCCAGTTATAAATCCCCGGATTTGCTGCTCCGTTGTTATTTGCTGAACCCCGACATGAGCAACGCTGGCTGCCGGAGGCCCCCCTGCCGAGATCCATGCCAGTATATGGTCAACGTCACGGACATCTCCTGCCAGCAGGATCTCCACACTGCCGTCGGGAAGGTTTTTGGCGTAACCAGACACCCTGTATTTGATCGCCTGCTGTCGGGTACTGCCACGGAAAAATACGCCCTGTACCCGGCCTGATACTCTGACTTTATACATTACCTGCATCCTGTTTCCTCCGCGGTTCACTCTCCGGTTTGCAATTTTCCGATATCCGCTTAACAATACCGCCTTTATTCTCTGGTAACTGTATATTATGACTGCCCGATTAATTCTTTCCAGGGGACGTGAAAAATCCCTGTTACGCCGCCATCCGTGGGTTTTCTCCGGCGCCATCAGCCGTGTTGAAGGTAATGCCATTTCCGGTGAGACGGTCGATGTCTGTGACCATAAAGGCAGCTGGCTGGCAAAGGCAGCCTGGTCCCCCCAGTCACAAATCCGCGCCAGAGTATGGAGCTGGCAGGCTGATGAAACTATTGATATCGCCTTCTTTGAGCAAAAGATCAGAAAAGCCGGCCAGTGGCGTCAGTGGCTGGCAAAAGCTGACTCCCTTGACAGCTATCGCTTAATCGCCGGAGAGTCTGACGGCTTACCGGGTGTGACAATCGATAAATTTTCCGACTATCTGGTCGTACAGTTATTGTCTGCCGGGGCAGAATACCAGTGTCCGGCCATTATTACGGCTCTGCAAAACTGCTTCCCTGAATGCTCAATATATGATCGTTCTGATGTTTCTGTCCGTAAGAAAGAAGGTCTGCCATTAAGTCACGGATTGATTTCCGGCCAGCAACCCCCTGCCCTGTTACCAATCTCTGAGCATGGTATGAAACTGCTGGTAGATATAAAAGCAGGACATAAAACCGGATATTATCTTGACCAGCGCGACAGCCGCTTTGCTCTGCGCCGTTACAGCGAAAATGCCCGTGTCCTGAACTGCTTTTCGTATACCGGCGGGTTTGCAGTCTCTGCCCTGATGGGGGGATGTCAGGAAGTTATCAGTGTTGATACTTCGGAAGCAGCGCTGGATATTGCGCGACAGAACGTGGAACTGAATCAGCTGCCTCTGAGTAAAGCACAGTTTATCCGTGATGATGTGTTCAAACTGTTGCGTACCTACCGCGATACCGGCGAAAAATTCGATGTTATTGTCATGGATCCGCCCAAATTTGTTGAAAATAAAAATCAGCTGGCAGGCGCATGCCGTGGCTATAAAGATATCAATATGCTGGCCATGCAGTTACTGAACCCCGGAGGGATTTTATTAACCTTCTCCTGTTCCGGACTGATGACGGTTGACCTGTTTCAGAAAGTGGTTGCTGATGCCGCCCTTGATGCCGGAAAAAACGTACAGTTTGTCGACCAGTTACGTCAGGCAGCCGATCATCCGGTCATCTCGAGCTATCCTGAAGGGTTATACCTGAAAGGGTTTGTTTGTTACGTCGAATAGCTTGAAAAAAAGTACACTGCCCTTATATCTGATGGAGAGAATCTTCCGGAGGTATTTATGATAAGCAGTAAATTTGGCATTGGTCAGCAAGTCCGGCACAGGCTATCCGGTACTCTGGGAGTGATTGTTGATGTCGATGCCGAGTTTTCTCTCGATATGCAAGCATCCGATGAGAACAGCAGTGACATTGCAGGAACCAGCCCCTGGTACCATGTAGTTATGGAAGATGAATCCGGCGATACTGTGCATACTTATATCGCCGAATTCCAGCTGACCGGTGAAGTCTATGATGAACACCCCGATCAGCCAGTGCTTGATGAGCTGGCCGAAAATGTGCGCCAGCAGTTGCAGGCACCTTATCGCTGCCACTGAGTCTCTTTCCTTTGCCTGTCAGACAGGCAAAGGCGGTATTTCCAGCCGGTTAATTTCGATTTTCGTACATTTATTTTCCACAACGATCAGCCCGGCCTGCCGGGCTATATTTACCACCTGTGGATTTACTGTGCCCGGCTGTAACCACAATACGGGTATTTGACGGGCAATGGCCCGGGTCGCGATAGCCGGAACCACCTCCGGATTGCGGAATACATCAACCATATCGATACTTCCCGGCACCTCGTCAAGAGATGCATATCCTTGCTGACCCGCAACTGTTTTCCCGGCCATTCGCGGGCTGACCGGGATCACCTGATAACCATGCTGCAATAAAAACATCATCACCTGCCACGCAGGACGTTGCGGATTATCACTGGCCCCGACTAATGCAATTCGCCGGGTACCGGTTAATATTTTACGGATATCTGAGTCATTCATTATTCAGCCTCCTGTTATTCCTGCTGCTTTATCAGCCAGAACACCTGCCAGTTAACCGCAGCATATTCAGACAGTCACCGATATATCGCACAATAAATATGACAAAATGTAAAAGTTGATGCCATAATAGTAACTGTTAATAAATTTCCGTCACGGGGCTTCCGGGAGCAACCATGAAGTTTGTAGTAACACTCTTCTGCCTACTGCTAAGTGGTTACACTTCAGCGGCTGAAGCCCTGAGCTTCAGGCTAAACCCGCAGATGAATTTACTGGTGCTGGACGGAAATAAACTGCCGGGCAGCCTGCTCAAAGGAGCTGACAGCATCGAACTGGATCGCGGACAGCACCAGATCCTGTTTACCCTTGACACACCCGGGCCATCGCCTGCTTTTATCATCACATTTACCGCTGACAGCCGGGCGGTCAGTGTTGTTATGCCACAGGTTACCGTTCCCGGTGCCTTACCGCGTCCGCTGACTTCCCGTTTCCGTTTTCTGGTGGTGGACGAACATAATCGTCAACTGCCAGCCATTCAGGATCAGCTTCCACTGCAACCGGCGACCAATTATGTCGCAGCAATAGCTGATTATAACCGTCACAGCCATAAAGCATCGGTTGAAAAATTTGTCCTTGCAGGATCACAGAGTAACCCGCTGCAAACGGAATCACTCAGGGAAAACCGTCATCTGCAACTGCCGGCCACTGAACAACCATTATCTCTTTCCGGCTGGTCTTTCCATACGCTGGTTTCATGGCTGCGCGCATTACGAACCAGTTGAACCCTGATTCAGGCCCGCGTTACACTGCCATAACAACCTGTGTATCCGCTTAATTAAAAGGATCAATAATGGAGCAGACAGTCAGAACGTTGCCGGAAAGTAAACATATAGCCCTGGTCGCACATGACAATTGTAAAGCGTCTCTTCTCGACTGGGTTAAAAAAAATCAGCCATCTCTGGCTTCTCATACTTTATATGCGACTGGGACTACCGGTAATCTAATCAACTCGCACTGTGGTCTGCAGGTTAATCCTTTATTAAGCGGGCCATTAGGCGGTGACCAACAGGTCGGCGCGATGATCTCCGAAGGTAAAATCGATATGCTGATTTTTTTCTGGGATCCGCTGAACGCCGTACCCCACGACCCGGATGTTAAAGCATTACTTCGTCTGGCAACTGTCTGGAATATTCCTGTAGCCACCAACCGCTCTACTGCCGACTTTATTGTTAATTCAGCCCTGTATACTCAACGGGTCGGAATAACCATTCCGGATTATCCGCGCTATATGGCAGAACGCCTGCAAGAGCCATTATTAAATAATGGCTGACAGGATCAGGGTTTACGCGCCACCGGTACACCGAGCTCCCGCAGCTCGTCCACAAAACAGGACGGAGCGGATTTATCATACAACAGCCAGAGTTGTTTCCTGGCCCGGGTCATCGCAACATATGCCAGCCGCCGCTCTTCTGCATCCGGGAAGTCTTCGGCTACGGGGAGTAATCCCTGTTCGATAACGGATTCGCGCTCAGCGGCAGGGAAGCCGTTTATTCCGTTATTTAGCCCCAGCACTATCACATAATCTGCTTCCCCGCCTTTGCTGGCATGGAAGGTCATAAAAGATAACGAAAGCTTAGGCCAGCGGGTCGGAGCTTTATCCAGAACTGATGGTCTGAGGTAATGATAGCGTGCCAGAATCAGTATTTTTTCATCATTCCCTGCATAGCCACTCATTTTATTGAGCAATGCTTCCAGAGAATCTTCTTCCAGCAGTGTTACAGACTTACGGCTGCCTTTAGTCAGACTGTTAAGCTCTTTTTTCATCTGTCGCGGATTTTTCTGGATAAAGCGGTTCGCAACATGACCGATTTGCTGATTAAAACGATAGGTCGTATCCAGGATACAGATATCGCCTTCACCGAATTGCTGATGGAAACCGGTTGTAAGATTCACCTCTCCGCCAGAAAAACGATAGATCGCCTGCCAGTCGTCGCCTGTCGCATACAGACTGCTGCGTTTGTTTTGTTTACGCAATGCCGTAATCAGTGCCGCACGTTGCGGGGAAAGGTCCTGGAATTCATCTGCCATGATATATTTCCACGGACTGATAAAACGGCCCTTTTCCAGTAAGGCTACCGCCTGCTGGATCAAACCGGCAAAATCGACCGCGCCTTCCTGTTTCAGCTGACTTTTCCAGGCTTTCAGTAACGGGGCCATAAGCCTGATACGTTTACCGAATAGCACCCGTATTTCTTCAGGCACCTCGGCGATCATTGCTGCCTGTGCTCCGCCATGATTTCTCATCAGAGACACCCAGCGTTCCAGCCTGCCGGATAATTGGCTGACCAGCGTTTTATCCTGCCAGAACTGTTCAGGTAATAGCCCCCACTGCAGCTCCTCCTGTAACCAGCTCCGCCAGCCATTGGCGTAAGATTTCTTTTCTGTACATTGCTGCTGCCAGACATCTGTCAGCATCTGCCGCCGGAAATCGGAGTCTGTTTCCAGCTGACTGATCAGGGGACGTTTATTACTGCCCTGCTGAATAATATGCAACGCCAGTGAGTGGAAGGTCCGGGCGGTAATTGATGATTCACCGGTGGATTTAATTACCCGCTGGTCCATTTCTTCTGCTGCCTGCCGGCCAAAAGCCAGCAGCAAAATCTGATCAGCAGAGGCCAGCTTTCGTTTCAATAGCCAGGCAGTACGGGCGGCGAGTACCGAGGTTTTACCGCTGCCGGCCCCGGCCAGAACCAGCAGTGACTCCTCTCCGTTAATTACCGCGCGGCACTGGGAAGCATTTAACGGGGAAGATTCTACAGAAGCGAAAAAATCCTGGTAACGGGTCAGGATTTCATCTGACCATTGACGGTTACGTTCTGCTCGTTGTTTATCTGTCGACCGGAGCCAGCACAGACAAAAGTCCCACAGGGGACGGCAAGGCTCGAATTCGGGGATCCGTTCCGCGGGCAAAGGTAATGCTGAGAATTTATCACGTATTTTCTCACTAAACCCGGCGACATCATTGCGGGTCAGCCAGCAGTCACGCTGTATCTGGCTTAACAGATATTGCTGTAATTCATTCAGTACCTGATAACAGACATCGGCCATTTGCTGGCTCCACTGCTGCCAGGTATGCAGTAAATGCTGGTAGAATTGGCGCGTTTCCTGCCATTCAGTACCATGAAGTCTGACGACTTTCTTTTCAGGAAGCAGAAATTCCAGTTCTCCCCATACCATCCCTCGTTTACACTGAATATCCAGTAACTGATTAAATGGGATAATATATTCATGACGGTCGCCGCTCACTTCAACACCCGCCGGTAGCAAACGGACCCGGTTATAAGGATGCTGTGCCAGACGTTTACCCATTGAAGTCGCTTTTAGTTCCATGCTTCACGCCGTTTTTAGCCATTGCTGATGTAACAGTTTAACTGCGGGTGCCTGAGTGCTCCAGATAAAAAACAGGTTACACAGCAGTCACTGAGTAAGACAGCCGAAAGGATAGTAATCTGATGAGAACCGTACTCAATATTCTCAATTTTGTACTTGGCGGATTTGCCACCACCCTGGCCTGGTTTTGTGCCACCCTGCTGACCATTGTGCTGATTTTCACACTCCCGCTGACCCGTTCTTGCTGGGAAATTACCCGGTTATCGCTGTTTCCTTTCGGTAACGAAGCTATCCATGTTGATGAACTGCAACCGCAAAATAAGAATGCACTGCGTAATTCCGGCGGAACGCTGCTGAATATATTCTGGTTTATATTTTTCGGCTGGTGGCTGTGCCTGACGCATATCTTTGCCGGAATTGTACAATGCCTGTCGATCATCGGTATTCCTGTCGGCATTGCAAATTTCAAGATTGCCGCTATTGCTCTGTGGCCGGTAGGCCGCCGTGTGGTATCGGTTGAAGAAGCAAAAATGGCCCGCGAGAACGCGGCACGTCTGCGGTTTTAAGGGAAAACGGATTAATGAAGTCAGGTTCGACCATGCTCAATGGCTGGCACACTTTTCTGATGAATAAACTATGGCGTGACCCGGTGCGAATTTTTATCGCCATGACGGGTTGTGTCGTGCTGTCCTGGTCATTACAGACGATTACGTGGACCATACCGTTAATTCTCGGGGTGGTTGCTGCAGGGCTGACCGATATTGATGACCGTCTGAGCGGTCGTTTACGTAATATGGTGATTACCCTTGCCTGTTTTTGTCTGGCAGCGGTCTCTGTGGAACTTCTTTTCCCTTATCCGCTGTTCTTTCTGATCGGGCTGGCAGTCTCCAGCTGGATCTTTATCCTGCTGGGAGCACTGGGACAGCGCTATGCCACCATCGCTTTTGGCGCGTTACTGATTGCCATCTATACCATGCTGGGGATCCATCTGTTCAGCCACTGGTATACTCAGCCGCTACTGCTGCTGGCAGGGGCACTCTGGTATAATTTGCTGACCATGGTGATGCACCTGTTTTTCCCCGTACAGCCGGTGCAGCTACAGTTATCCTCCACCTACAGTCAACTGGCCAGTTATCTGGATGCCAAAGCAAATCTGTTTGATCCGGATGCTGAAGGCGCGGATGATTTATCACTGATCCAGGCTGCGCTGGTAAACAGCCAGCTGGTTTCTCAGTTCAATATTACCAAAACCGCTATTCAGAGCCGGATCAGCGGCGAACGTGCCGCCCGCGGCAGCCGCCGTTCACTGCTGTACTACTTTGCCGCCCAGGAAATTCACGAACGTGCTAATTCTTCACATATTCAGTACCATCAACTGCGTGATCAATGGCGTTATAGTGAAATTCTGTTCCGTTTTCAGCGGTTACTGAATATGCAGGCAGGGGCCTGTCGTCAGGTCGCCCATTCCGTGACGATGAACACACCTTATCATCATGACCATCGCTTTGAACGGGCTTTTTTTCATCTGCAACAGGCGCTGGACCGGCTGACACAGCAATACCCTGATGATCCTCAGTCCCGCGGATTGCACTGGTTACTGCGTAATCTGAAAGCGATCGACGACCAGCTGATTTCTATCGCCTCTGAACAGATATTGAACCATCTGTGGCAAAACAGTGATACCCATTTATCGCGCGAAGGTCTGACCGGATGGCAGGACGTGCGCCTGCGCCTGACACGCCACCTGAGCCCGAAATCCCCTCTGTTCCGTCATGCTGTCAGGGTATCTTTAGTACTCTGTATTGGTTATGCCTTTATCAGCCTGACGGGACTTGAGCATGGTTACTGGATCCTGCTGACCAGTTTATTTGTCTGCCAGCCAAATTACAGTGCCACCAAAAAACGTCTGGCTTTACGTATAATCGGTACTCTGGCAGGGATTATCATCGGATTACCGGTTCTGTGGCTGGTGCCTTCGGTGCAGGGGCAGTTAATTCTGATAGTGATCACCGGGGTACTGTTTTTTGCCTTCCGGCTGATTCAGTACGCACAGGCGACTCTGTTTATTACATTACTGGCATTGCTGAGTTTTAATCTGCTGGGCCAGGGATTCGACGTCGCATTACCGAGGATTATTGATACGCTTATCGGATGTGCGCTGGCATGGATGGCGGTGGCCTGGATATTCCCGGACTGGCGCTACCGTCAGCTGCCCGATGTGATCAATAAGGCGCTGGCAGCGAATGCTAAATATCTGGATGCCATTATGGTCCAGTATCATGAGGGCAAGGATAACCGAATGTCTTATCGGGTCGCGCGCCGTGATGCACATAATTCGGATGCCGAGCTGGCACTGGTTATTTCCAACCTGAACGCAGGAAACGGTTTACATCAGCCAGTAAAAGATGTGGCTTTCCGGGTACTTTGCCTTAATCACAGCCTGCTGAGTTATATTGCAGCACTCGGTGCCCACCGTGAGAAAATCGAACGCAGCGATTTACTGCAACTCATCGATGATGCCGTCAGTCTGACCGAAAATGTGTTACAGATGAGCCCGGCGGGTGAGCAACAGATTCCGGAAAAACTACAGGCATTAACCCGCGAGATGAATACTATAGAAGCCAACCCGGAGAGTCATCAGCCGGTGATACTGCAACAGATTGGCTTAATACTGAAAGTCCTTCCCGAACTGCTTAATATCCGCCAGGAAATCAACGCCCTTTAACCCCCGGCGGTAGCGGATAGGCAGATGCTTTAATAAACTGCTGATACCAGTGCCTCAGTTCTTCTTTCACCTCTCTGGTCAGTACCTCCTGGTGCTGGCCGGAGATTGCCCCCTGCAACGCATACAGAGTTTTAATTCCAAGATGTTTGTTGTTATTTTTTAGCCTTGTCCAGCTTTGCTTCGCGCCCAGCTCACGCAACCGGCTAATGGTCGGCACGCCGGCTTCTTTCAATAATACTTCCAGACGGATACTCAGGTTAGGCAGGTCTTTTAAACGGTGACAGTCAAGTTGTGCCTGACGCAATGCTCTGGCTTCATTCAGGGAGCTACGCGACAGGCCCAGCAATACGTCCTGGTGGCCCCAGAGCTGATGATCCACCCGATAATAATTAAGACTGACGCACTGTCCGCGTTTATGAAAAATAAATGGCTGCAGAGGCCGCATCTGCAGATAAGTATGCATTTCTTCACTGGCCCGCAAATACAGTTCACCTTCACTCACCAAAGCAAACACAATTTTCTCAACCGATAAAGAATATCCGCCGAACTGGGTACGTGACTGAATGTCACCTAATGCTGAAAGCTGTTTCTTTGATTCTTCAATACGTTGACCGGATGTTTTCATCGCGAACCTCCCTGGTTCTGGCAATGGCATAACTGCCAATAAAATAATACTTATCAACATGTTAGAAGTTAAACAAAAGCTATTAGTAGTTCAATGCATAAATAGCCGTTTGGCCGGTTAGTTTTGGATTATGCGAACTGTTTTCAGAAAAATGATTGATCTTTATCCATAACCGGAATACTGTATATACATACAGTTCATTGCGGATGATATAAAAATATGCGTGCTCAACTACTGAAATCAGCGACAATTAACCTTCACCGGCATACGGCGACACCTGCCAGTGTCAGCGGTTGTATCAGTGAATTAAGTTATCATGCACAGCATCCCGCGTTACTGCATAGTTTACTGCTGCCGTTACTCAGGCAACTGGGTGAGCAGTCACGCTGGCAGCTATGGCTTAGCCCGCCACATAAGCTGAACCGTCACTGGTTACAACAATCCGGGTTACCGCTGGCAAAAAGCATACAGGTTGCATCTCTGGATACCTGTAGCGACGTCCGCGCGATGACTAAGGCTCTTCGTTCAGGGAATTTCAGTGTGGTGATGGCCTGGTTACCAGATCATCTGACGATAGCTGAACGGGAAGATCTCGAACTGGCAGCAAAAGAAGGTTGTACTCTCGGACTGATCATGCGGGAAGAAAATGGCTTCGTTTACCCCGGCAGACAGGAAAATCGATTGAAAATTCAGTCTCCGTTACTACATTGAGCTAAAATAAGATTTTTCTCAGGAAAATTTACGTGAAGAAAAATAAATCACCGTTACCTCATGGCACCCCAGAGCCAACAATGAGTTAACGTGATTTTGTAATGGCATTTCCGGCCTTAGTTCAGTTTTAAATGTAACCATATATGTACAAAATGCTGTTTTTTTACTGTACAACATCATATCGTACTTGTAACTTTCTAATCTCGTTGTAGACTTTAGCTCGCCAGGGTGCTCAATAATCTCCTTTTTGGCAGAGTAAAAATCGAGCATTACAACCCGGCAAAGGATTACAACCAAAGAGCAAAATTTATGCTCATTGCCTATTTTGGATGATAACGAGGCGCAAAATGAAAAAGACAGCTATCGCAATTGCAGTGGCACTGGCAGGTTTCGCTACCGTAGCGCAGGCCGCACCGAAAGATAATACCTGGTACACTGGTGGTAAACTGGGCTGGTCTCAGTATCACGACACCGGTTTCTACGGTAACAACTACGAGCAGAATGATGGCCCTACCCACAAAAGTCAGCTGGGTGCCGGTGCATTCGTAGGCTATCAGGCAAACCAATACCTGGGCTTCGAAGCGGGTTACGATTGGCTGGGCCGTATGCCTCATAAAGGCACCAACGTTAATGGCGCATTTAAAGCGCAGGGCGTACAGCTGGCGGCTAAACTGAGCTACCCAATCACTGACGATCTGGATGTTTATACGCGTCTGGGTGGCATGGTATGGCGTGCAGACTCTAGCGAGAACAAAAACGGTGCACATCTGAAAGATAACGACACCGGTGTTTCTCCGCTGGCCGCAGTTGGTGTTGAATATGCACTGACCAAAAACTGGGCAACCCGTCTGGATTACCAGTGGGTTAACCACATCGGTGACGCTGGTACCGTTGGTACTCGTCCGGATAACACCATGCTGAGCGTTGGTGTATCTTACCGTTTCGGTCAGGATGATGCGCCGGCACCTGTTGCTGCGCCAACACCTGCACCAGCTCCGGTTGTTGAAACCAAACACTTTACTCTGAAATCAGACGTACTGTTTAACTTCAACAAAGCTACCCTGAAAGCAAGCGGCCAGCAGGCGCTGGATCAGCTGTATACTCAGCTGAGCTCTCTGGATCCTAAAGATGGTTCTGTTGTTGTTCTGGGCTTCACTGACCGTATCGGTTCTGCTCAATACAACCAGAAACTGTCTGAGCAACGTGCACAGTCTGTTGTGAACTACCTGGTATCTAAAGGTATTCCTTCAAACAAAATCTCTGCACAAGGCATGGGTAAAGCAGATCCGGTTACCGGCAACACTTGTAACAACGTGAAAGGCCGTGCTGCCCTGATCCAGTGTCTGGGTCCGGACCGTCGCGTTGAAATCGAAGTGAAAGGTATCAAAGACGTAGTTTCTCAGCCTCAGGGCTAATGAGTCACTCCGGCTAATTAAAAACCCCGCAAATGCGGGGTTTTTTTATGCAATAAAATACAAAGGAATGATCGCTCCTGCAGATTATTGCTGTGATGAAGGATCCCCGCTACTCTTCTGACCGAGTATTGACTGTAAATCCTGTTTCAGGGATGACATTTGAGAGGCGTATTGTTCTTTTCTCTCAGCATCTTCTATCAGCTGAACAATGGTTTCCGAAAGAGTTGCACTGCGACGCTGTGCCAGCCCCGCCAGCCGTTGCCACACCAGATACTCAAGATCGATGGATTTCTTACGGGTGTGTTGCTGTTCAGCATTAAAATGCCGTTTTCTGCGTGCTCTGATGGTCTGCTTCATCCGGTTAGCCAGTGCCGGGTTCATATGCTGTTCAATCCAGCCGGCAATATCATCAGGCCTGTGTTCAAGGGTCGCCAGTAATCTGACCGCCTCATCCGCAGCACTTTGCTCCTGGTAACGGGTGATGGCCTCACCTTCCCGGTGTTTTTTCACCAGGTATTTCCATTTCCAGCCGGACTCCAGATTTTCAAGTTGCAGATATTTCATCAGGGGTCTCATCATATTCGGGTATCCTGCTAAGAATAACAGTTTTTTGCGCTGCTGTAGTAAGGATTACTTCACTGAAACCGGCCAGTCACGCTGCACTGTTTCATAACCTCATTTCCTGTATAATCGTGCCTTTCTTACCACCGGATAAATGCTATTACTTTGATCAGCTCTCAACTCCCCTGGCAGGCACTGCGGCCAAACACTGACGACTACCGGACAGCATTCACCCGGATTCCCGATACTGAAGGTGATATTCAGGCAGCGATCCAGCCGCGTTTAATCAATGGACTGGCTTACCTGGATAACCAGACCCTTTCACCGGTACTGATGGTTCGTAGTCAGGAAAATACCGACTATCTCTCACGTATCGCAGCCGCGTATCTTGCCGTTTCAGAGAACAACGGCGACTTCAGTGGCTGGAATTATCAGCGACAGGCTGATGACCGTTTTCTGCTGGTCCCGGCCGCCCCCGGAGATGCTGTGTTTTGTCAGCAGCCGGGGGTTTTCTTCCGTGAATGGATAGAGAGTACCGAGCTGTTTGGTGCCGTACGCGGGCACGCCGGCGACTACCGTCCTGAACCGGGACTGTTGCATCAGGCGAACGGCGGCACACTTATTCTGTCCGTCCGTACTCTGCTCGCACAGCCTCTGATGTGGCTGCGGTTAAAGCAATATCTTGCGCGCGGATATTTTCAGTGGTTGTCAGCGGATGAACGCCGGCCATTACCCGTCTCCCTGCCCGATCTGCCACTGAATATTAAACTTATTTTATGCGGTGACCGGGATGCACTGGCTGAATTTCAGGAGTCTGAGCCTGAGTTTGTTGCCCGGGCTTTGTACACTGAATACGAAGAGCAGTGGCGTTTCAGTAATAACGATGACATGGCCTTATGGTGTGGCTGGGTCACTTGCCTGAGCCAGGAACTGAATCTGCCGGATATCGCTGAAGACAGCTGGCCATTACTGGTGACTGAGGGCTGCCGTTATACGGGAGACCAGACTCTGCTGCCCCTTTGTCCGCACTGGATACAGCGACAGTTAACCGATGCTGTCAGCTATGGCGGAGAAATTTGTGCCCGTACCCTGAGGGGAGCCTTAGAGGCCCGACGCTGGCGTGAAAGTTATTTGCCCGGCAGGATGCAGGACGAGATCAATGACCAGCAGGTATTTATTGAAACCGAAGGTGAAGTGATTGGTCAGGTGAATGGTTTGTCGGTACTGGACTTCCCCGGCCATCCGCGTCCATGGGGCGAACCTTCCCGTATTACCTGTGTTGTCCATTATGGTGATGGCGAAGTTATGGATATAGAGCGGAAAGCGGAACTGGGCGGCAACCTGCATGCCAAAGGTATGATGATTATCCAGGCCTTTCTTATTTCTGAACTTGAACTCGATCAACAGCTGCCTTTCAGTGCCTCAATGGTTTTCGAACAATCCTATTCAGAGGTGGATGGTGACAGTGCTTCGCTGGCAGAACTCTGTGCGCTGGTCAGTGCCTTAGCTCTGCAGCCTCTGACACAATCGATTGCCGTTACCGGTTCAATTGATCAACTGGGTAATGTTCAGCCGGTTGGCGGCTTAAATGAAAAAATTGAAGGTTTCTTTGGCGTGTGTTCAGCGCGTGAACTGACCGGTAAACAAGGTGTGGTTATTCCCCGAAGCAATGTGCGTCATCTGTCACTGAGTGATGAAGTCACAGAGGCAGTAAAAGCAGGGCAATTTCACCTGTGGGCAGTCGACAGTGCCGACCAGGCCCTGACACTGCTGACCGGTAAACAATGGCTGACAGAAGACGACAGCGACGATCTGATCTCTCTGATCCAGCGGCGTATTGCTCAGGCTACACAACCCGAACACAGCAGCAGAACAGGAGTCTTACGCTGGCTCAACTGGTTTAACCAGCGTTAATCGGACTTGCTCAGCGTACAACTGTAAGCTATTCTCCGTCATTCATAAATTTAAGGCTAGAAAAAGACATGGTAGATAAACGCGAATCCTATACAAAAGAAGATCTTGCTGCCTCCGGACGCGGAGAGTTATTTGGTGAGAATGGTCCGCCATTACCGGCAGGAAACATGCTGATGATGGACCGCGTCGTCAAAATGTCCGAAACGGGTGGTAAGTTTGACAAGGGCTTCGTTGAAGCTGAGTTAGATATCACCCCTGATTTATGGTTCTTTGCCTGTCATTTCGTCAATGACCCGGTGATGCCAGGCTGTCTGGGTCTGGATGCAATGTGGCAGCTGGTCGGGTTCTACCTCGGCTGGCTGGGCGCAGAAGGTAAAGGCCGCGCATTAGGTGTTGGTGAAGTTAAATTCACCGGACAGGTATTACCTACCGCTAAAAAAGTCACTTATAAAATTCACTTCAAACGTGTCATCAACCGTAAACTGGTGATGGGTGTGGCTGATGGTGAAGTCTTTGTTGATGGTCAGCTGATCTACAATGCCAGCGACCTGAAAGTTGGTTTATTCAAAGATACTGAATCTTTCTGATCACCGTTGACTGACAGTACCGACCTGAGCGGGAGTGATAATTCACTCCCGTTTTTTATGCAAAACTCCCCTGTTCTGGCTGCCGTTAATCCTTTATAAGGGTCACGGGGTTACTGGCGGTTCACCGCCGCAGAAACAGACTATCAGCATCGGTTTCGGACCATAACAGAGAGAAAAAACGGGCGGGCCCGGCGGGCAAAGGGATCTATCAGGCAGGTTATCAGAGTCCGGTATTTTCTGCCGGGGCACAGGCCCCGGCGTCCTATCCTTTCAGAGCTAAGCAAACACCGAGCGTTCGGCCATCGCCATGCGCCACCCGCCTAACCAATGGGAACGGGTATCAATGGTTTGATACGGACAGTTCTCTTTTGAACGTCCGGTAATGCCGGCCTGATAGCCGCGTGAATGTGCTCGTTCCAGGCGGTCTCTTTTTTGTCTCTTCATATCAGCTTTCCCTCATTGTCTAAGGTGGGACGGGATAGAAAGGATGTGTGGTTAATAAACATCCGGCCACGCCCTATTTCTACCGCCTCAAAAACAAAAGATCAATCACTGAAATTCATCAGATTGTCATCCTGTTGACACAACCGGCAGACAAACAGAGTTCAGACAATGTGTTACCGTCACCTGTTATTCTTTCATAGAGAATTATTTACAAACAGCAGCATCATTCAGGAATATTCCGAGGCCGGCTTCTGCGGATAAAAAAAGCCTCCGTCAGGAGGCTTTCAGGGGATAATATTATATTACTGGTTGATTTGTCTGGCTATTTGCACTGCTTCCTGTTGCCAGCCTTCTGCCAGGGTTCGGACTAATGCCGCATAGCCATCCTGTGACTGTTTCAATACCAGTGAAAACGGCCGGCGCAGGGTTTGCTGGCCACGTTGCAGGATCCATGAACCGGTAATAATAACTTTACCATCATAACGGCCATGAAAACCGGTGACCGAAACCGATAAGGTGTCATAGTTATTACCGGCCAGTGATCCGGTCACCAGCCAGCCAGGCATAAGCTGGCTCAGATTACTGACCAGCGTCTGTTGTAATTGCTGATCCAGCGGGCTGGCCCACAGGTTACTAGTGGCAATCACATACTGTACATCACTGGTCTGATAGGCCAGACCCGTTCCTGACAGAAAATCGGAGACACTGACCGGTTCTACCCATAATACTTTCGGGGAGTCAGCAGAGGACAGCCCCGGCGAAGAGACAGCAGATACAGGTACCGGCTGTGCCGGCAGCTGATAATAATGCTTATCTGCCTCACTGCTGCAGGCACTGAGCAACAGTACACAAGCCGCGATGAATGTTCTTTTCATTATTTCGCCCTCTTCGGCTGGGGATCTTTGCCAGGCTGTGCTTCAAATACCAGCGCATTACTCTTATTGTTCAGAGTCTTCAGCACCGGTTGCAGCTCCTGCAATACCTGGTCAAGTCGTTGCATATCACCCACCAGCTTGTTATATGCCGGCGATCCCGGTTGTAACCCTTTCAGACTGCGATTTAAATCACGCAGGGTTTGCTGCATATCGGCAGGCAATGTTTTCATCGCCGGGCTGGAAGTGATCTTATTCAGATTATCCAGAGCCGTTTGCATATTTTTCAGGGTCTTCTGACTTTGTTTCAGGGTACCGGTAGCTTCAGTCAGCATTGGTGCCAGAGGTAACTTCTCAACCTTGTCGAGAATAGTCATCACCTTCTGTTGCATCTGATTCAGCCCGCTGGCAATTGTCGGTATCACTTCAACATCACCCACCTTATCCGGGCCAGTGAATGGCGGTACGTTATTGTAAAAATCTAAATCAACATACAGTGCACCGGTAATCAGGTTTGCCGTCTTGAGGCTGCCTCTCAGGCCATGCTGACGGGCATCCTGCAAGTGCTGTTGCAGATCAAACTTATCTCCCACACTGGCCGCCAGTCGTCCGGGCTCGATACGGATCAGTACCGGAATCCGGTAATCATTTTTCAGAGTATTCAGGCTGCCCGGCATTATATAAGGTACTTTAGCGACGGTACCTAAACGAATCCCCCGGAATTCCACCGGCGCGCCAGGCTGCAGCCCGCGAATCGATTCATTAAAAAACATCACGAAGTTGGTGTGCTGGGTATAAATCGATTCCTGTAAAGAATGTTGATCATCAAACAGATGATAATCAGCATTATTTTTTGCCGGTTCACCAAGAGGAGCACCATCAGGGACTTCAAAACTGACCCCGCCGCTGAACAGGGTCGTCAGTGATCCCATTTCGATACGCATTCCTGAGGCTGACATGTCGAAGGAGACACCACTGTCTTTCCAGAAACGGACATTGGTGGTTACCAGCCGGTCATAAGGTGCCTGAATAAATAACTGATAACTCATCAGACGTTTTTCCGTATCGAACTTACTGGTTTCCACCGAGCCGACCCGGTAGCCACGGAATAATACCGGGTCCCCGGGATTCAGCTGTCCGGCTTTAGAACTGTCAAGAGTCACGCGGATCCCTTTAGCATCCGGCGGAGCTAACGGAGGCGAGTCAAGTAACGCATAATGGTCCGGTTTATCACCTGTTGTTCCCGGTTGTAATTCAATGTAAGAACCGGACAGCAGCGTCCCCAGTCCGGTAATACCTTCCCTGCCGATTTGCGGCTTAACGGTCCAGAATACCGAATCCTGATGCAGGGTTTTTTCCATTCCTGCATTCAGCCGCGCTTTAATTTCCACATGCCGCAGGTCATCACTCAGTTCAGCACTTTGCACAAGACCAATATCGACACTGCGGCTTTTGATGGTCGTTTTGCCGGGGACAATACCTTCGGCATTACTGGTTATCAGGGTAACTTCCGGTCCCTGATGTGAAAAGTGATAAAAAAGTATCCATGCCCCAATCAGAATCGTCACAATCGGCACAATCCATACCGGTGACCACCTTTTGATGTTCTCTATACGGGCTGTTTCATGATTATTCTGTTTCAACACCAGATTCCTCAATACGGTTCTTTGTTTCACGGTCCCACAACAAACGAGGATCAAATGTCAGTGCGGCAAACATGGTTAAAATAACAACGCTGGCAAACAACAGTGCTCCGGGAGCCGGATAAATATTCATTAACCCCCCCATTCGCACCAGGGATGACAAAATAGCGATCACGAATACATCAATCATAGACCAGCGTCCGACGCATTCGACGGCTTCATAAATCAAATGCATTTTTTGATTGTCTCTCCGCCCCTTACCGCTGGCGTTCCAGCTTAACCAGCCAATAGCCAGCATTTTGAGCGACGGTACCATAATGCTGGCGATAAAAATAACCATCGCGACCGGGTAAGATCCATCACTCCATAACAACACGACCCCTGCCATAATATTCGACGTGATCTTCGACCCCAGGGCATCGGTCACCATAATCGGCATAATATTGGCGGGTATATAAAGCATTACAGAAGTCAGCAATAATGACAGTGTCCATTGCAAACTTTGTTTTTTTCGTGCCGTTCCGGCCGTTGAGCAACGCGGGCAGATACGCGTCTCTGCGGGAAGAATAGCAGTACAACAGGGACATGACCGCATCCCCTGAGCTAAACCACTGATACCTGCCTGTGGCGTTTTAAACAACGGTTGTTGCGGCTGAATATGACGCCATAAACTGCGTTTATCCACACTCTGGAAAGCGCGTAATTGCAGTATGCAAAACAGACACCACGGCCAGAAGCTGATCCCCAGTCCGATATCTCCGTAAGCCATCAGTTTTACAAAACTGACCAGAACCCCGGCCATAAAAATTTCAGCCATGCCCCAGCTGCGCAGCTGGAAAAACAGCCGGGCCAGCAGGATCCGCAAAGAACGGGGTATTTTTACGTGATTAACCAGTAAAATAATCATCACCAGACAACTGGCCGGAATAATTTGTACCAGCAATAAAAACAGAAATGCCAGCGATCGAAAATTATCAGACACCATAATATCCGGAATACGGGTCAGGGTGATTTCGCTGCTTAAGCCGGCAACATGCATACTGATAAACGGGAACATATTTGCCAGAATCAGCATAATCAGAGCCGACACCGCATAAGCGATAGGCCGTCTGCCGGGATCCGGCCAGTGCATATTCAGAGTTGTGTGACAGCGCGGGCAAACCGCTTTCGTCCCGATGCTGAGGGGCGGTAAGCGGCATGCCATATCACACTGAGGACACAAAACCCATGTGTCTGCATCATTACGTTGCTCACACCGGGTTATGTTCATGGGAATTACTCTCCGTTCCTGAGATTTTCAAGATATTCCCAGCGGGAAAAAGCCTCTTCCAGAGCCTGTTCGGCTGCGGAGAGCTGATCGATTACCGGCTGAGTTTTGTCATGGGGCTGGCTGAAAAAATCAGCATGCCCCATTTTTGCCTGCAACTCACCTATCTCTGTTTCCAGAGTTTCCAGTTTCTGTGGTAACAGATCCAGTTCCCGTGCCAGGTTATAACTAAGCTTAGCGGGTTTAGTGGTTTTTGCTCTGGTCTCAGTGGGTGATTTCGCCTGTGCATCTGGCTTGACACTCTGCGGTTTTTTGGTCTGTTTGTAGGCGGCACGTTGTTGCTGTGCATCATGGTACCCCCCGACAAACCGGCCGACTTCGCCGTTACCTTCAAAAATCCAGCAGTCAGTGACAGTATTATCGACAAACTGACGATCGTGGCTGACCAGTAATACTGTCCCCTGGTAGCCATCAATCAGTTCTTCCAGCAGTTCCAGTGTTTCCACGTCCAGGTCATTGGTAGGTTCATCGAGGATCAGCAGGTTGCTTGGTTTCAGGAATAATCTGGCCAGCAATAACCGGTTGCGTTCTCCGCCTGACAGAGCCCTGACCGGGGTCATCGCCCGTTTAGGATGGAACAAAAAGTCCTGCAGGTAACCGAGGACATGGCGCGGTTTACCGTTAACCAGCACTTCCTGCTTGCCTTCTGCCAGGTTATCCATAACTGTGCGATCAGGATCCAGTTCAGCACGGTGCTGATCAAAATAGGCTACTTCCAGCTTGGTACCGCTATGTACCCGTCCGCTGTCCGCGGCTAAATCACCCAGCATCAGACGTAACATTGTGGTTTTACCACAACCATTAGCCCCAATCAGTGCAATTTTGTCACCACGCTGAACCTGTGCCGAAAAATTATCGACCAGTGTTTTACCGTCCACCTGGTAATTAACATTTTCCAGTTCAAAGACAATTTTCCCTGAACGGGATGCTTCCTCAACCTGCATATTTGCTTTGCCCATGACTTCGCGACGCTCAGAGCGTTCGCGACGTAATGCTTTCAGAGCGCGGACACGGCCTTCATTACGGGTACGGCGAGCCTTAATCCCCTGGCGGATCCAGACTTCTTCCTGGGCCAGCTTACGGTCAAACTCCGCGTTTTGCTGTTCTTCTACCCGCAGAGCTTCTTCTTTACCCAGCACAAAATTGTCATAGTCACCCGGCCATGACACCAGTTTCCCGCGATCCAGGTCAACAATACGCGTTGCCATATTGCGAATAAACGAACGGTCATGGGAAATGAAAATAATACTGCCGGTAAAGGTCTTGAGGAATGTTTCCAGCCAGTCAATGGTTTCAATATCCAGGTGGTTGGTCGGTTCATCAAGTAGCAGTACTTTCGGGTTACTGACCAGTGCACGCCCCAGTGCCGCCTTACGTAACCATCCGCCCGACAGAGAAGAGAGTTCAGTTTCCGCATCCAGACCAATCTTTTCCAGCACGTCATTAATACGGCTTTCCAGCTGCCACAGGTTATGATGATCCAGTAATGTCTGTAATCTCGCCATTTCGTTAAGATTCTTGTCACTCGGATCCTGCATGACCTGATGCGAAATCGCATGGTATTCCTTCAGGTATTTTGCCTGTTCCGCGACCCCTTCGGCGACAAAGTCATACACCGAGCCGGTGATATTTCGTGGCGGATCCTGCTGCAGCCGGGCAACGACCAGGTCCTGCTCATAGACAATGCGACCATCGTCCAGGGCAATTTCCTGGTTAATGATTTTCATCAATGTCGACTTACCGGCCCCGTTACGTCCGACCAGACATACCCGCTCATTCTCTTCAATGTGCAGTTCGGTGTTATCCAGTAATGGCGCGTCACTGAATGACAGCCAGGCATTGTGTATACTGATTAATGACATAAAAAATTATTCCTTACCCGCGGCAGTAATCAGCCAGCAATTATGAATGTGTTTATTTCTGGCAAAGTCCTGAGAAAGGGTTTTTTGCGTAATTTCATTGGCCTGTAGTCCGAGAGCCGCCAGCCCGTCAAAGTCCATTTTAAACCCGCGCTTATTGTTCGAGAACATAATCGTTCCGCCACGACGCAGTAATCGCTGCAGATCACGCAGCAGATCAAGATGGTCACGCTGAACATCAAAGCTGTCTTCCATCCGTTTTGAGTTTGAGAATGTCGGCGGATCGATAAAGATCAGGTCGAAAGATTCTGTCGCTTCTTTCAGCCAGCTCAGACAGTCAGCCTGGATCAGACGGTGTGCCCGGCCGGCCAGCCCATTCAGTTGTAAATTCCGCTCTGCCCATTCCAGGTAGGTGCGTGACATATCAACCGTCGTGGTTGAGCGGGCTCCGCCCAGTCCGGCATGAACACTGGCACTGCCGGTGTATGCGAACAGGTTAAGAAAGTCTTTCCCTTCACTCATCTGGCCCAGCATCTTACGGGCAATACGGTGGTCAATAAATAATCCGGTATCCAGGTAGTCGGTCAGATTGACCAGCAATCGGGCGTTATATTCTTTTACCGGGAAAAACTCGCCTTTATCGCCTAATTTCTGATACTGGTTTTTACCTTTCTGGCGCTCACGGGTTTTCAGCACCAACCGGTTTGCCGGAAGATCCAATACGGTCAGGGTGGCACTGATCACATCAAACAGGCGCTGTCGTGCTTTCTGTGCATCCACTGTTTTTGGTGGTGCATATTCCTGAATTATCACCCAGTCGGCATAACGGTCTACAGCAATATTGTATTCCGGTAAGTCGGCATCATAGATCCGGTAACCGTCAATACCTTCCTGTTTCGCCCATTTATCCAGCTTTTTCACATTTTTCCGCAGACGGTTAGCATAATCCCCGGCGATTTCCCGCCCTGCTTCACCGGATCCGGCCATCAGCTGGTAATTTTTCTGCACACAATCCAGCGGACCATTTTTCGCTTTAAACTGACGCTCAGCACGCAGTTGCAGACAGCTCAGCAGTTCCGGGGAGCCACTGAACAGCGATAATGTCCAGCCGGGAAATTCACGTTTCACAATCCTGCCCAGCTGGCTGTGCAGTGCAATCAGCGCCGGTTCACTTTCCAGACGTTCGCCATAAGGCGGGTTACTGAGCAGGGTCCCCTGATCTTCGGCAGCCAGCGGATTCGTCAGCTGTGAGACATCCTGGCGTTTAAAACTGATAAACGCACTCATGCCCGCTTTGCGTGCATTGGCCTGTGCCCGCTGAATAACAATCGGATCGCTGTCGTAGCCATAAAAACGCACTTTTTTACCCTGCATTGCCTGCCCGGCACGGCGATTAGCATCAGCTGTCACTTCCTGCCACAGGGTGGCATTGTGTCCTTTCCAGGCCGTGAATCCCCAATGCTGACGAGCCAGCCCCGGGGCACGATCGGCGGCGATCATGGCAGCCTCAATCAGCAGAGTACCTGAGCCACACATCGGGTCTATCATCGGCGTCCCCGGACGCCAGCCTGAGCGTAGTACCACGGCTGCCGCCAGATTTTCTTTTAATGGTGCCTGTCCGGTCTGCTGACGGTAATTACGCTGATGTAACGCATCTCCGCTCAGGTCAAGAGAAATGCTGACTTTGTCTTTGTTCAGCCATGCATTGATGCGGATATCAGGAGCGTCACGGTTAACGTCCGGCCTTGGCAGATTCTTACGGGTGAAACTGTCGACAATGGCATCTTTTACCCGCATAGCACCGAACTGGCTGTTACGGATAATGTCGTTGGTGCCGCTGAAGTGCACCGCAAAACTATGCTGGCTGTCGAATAATTCGGTCCAGGGAATCGACTGTGCGCCGACATATAAATCGAGATCACTCCACAGACCAAACTCTCCTAATGGCAGCAGGATCCGCGAAGCAAGCCGGCTCCACATCAGGCTTTGGTACAGCATTTTATCATCGCCCTGATAATGAACACCGCCCGGCACCAGCTGTATATCCTGAGCGCCTAACGCTTCAAGCTCAGTTTTTAAAAGTTCTTCCAGCCCACGGCCTGTACTGGCAAACAGAGAATTCATATTTTTGGTCTACTTAATTGGAAATTGCTGCGCATTATAGCGAATCACAGCGCTATGTCATAAAGTTAGCGTCTTTATTAGCAAGAAGCCCGGAACGGAGAAATTATGATCAGTCTGTCGCGGTTATTTATTCACCCGGTAAAATCGATGCGCGGTACCGCTGTTTCCCAGTCACTGGTACAACCACAGGGACTTTCCTGGGACCGGATGTTTATGGTAACCACTACTGAAGGTAAGTTTATTACTGCCCGCCAGTATCCGGAAATGGTGCTATTTACTCCGCTGGTTCAGCCAGAAGGACTGTTTATCCAGGCGCCGGATAATAGTCAGGTGCTGGTAAGATTTGACGATTTCAGCCCGCAGGTGGAACCCGCCGAGGTCTGGGGCAGCAACTTTGCCTCCTGTATCGCCCCCGAAGTGATTAACCAATGGCTGAGCCGGTTTTTTCCTCATCCGGTACAACTGCGCTGGACCGGTATTAAACCTGCACGCCGGGTCAGGCGTTTTCCGGAGATCCCGGTCGGCTTTGCTGATGGTTACCCGTTTCTGTTGATCAACCAGTCTTCTTTTTATGATTTACAGAATCGCTGTCCGGCGGGGATCCGTCTCGAACAATTTCGTCCGAATCTGGTAGTGGCGGGGGCAAGCGCCTGGGATGAAGATCAGTGGTCTGTGATCCGGGTCGGCGATATTACGTTCGATGTGGCAAAACCCTGCAGCCGTTGTATTTTCACCACGGTCAGTACCGAACGCGGAGTTAAGCACCCATCCGGTGAACCCATGACAACCCTGAAAATGTTCCGTCTGGCCGCAGACAGCAGTGGTGATATCGATTTCGGCCTGAATTTGATCGCCCGTAACAGCGGCGTCATCCGCTGTGGCGATGATGTTACCGTACTGGCCAGAAAACCCGCCCGTCCCTACACAGTGACACAACGTCAGCAAACCGTGGCCCGACCAGAGACGGATAATGCCATTATCGATATCCGCTATCAGGGAAAAAGCTTCCGTGGTAATAACCAGCAGATCCTTCTGGAGCAACTGGAAGCGGCGGGATTCAGTATCCCCTATTCATGTCGTGCGGGTGCCTGCGGATGTTGCCGGCTGACTCTGGTCAGCGGAGAGGTCACCGCACTGAATGCTTCAGGAGTTAACGGTGACAAAGTACTGAGTTGTAGCTGTATACCGCGCAGTGCCGTCGTTCTGGAAAGTGACTGAGATTAACCGGCCTGTTCCAGGGAGAATTCGCCGGCGGTGTCCGCGGGACGCAGCCGATCGTACATAATTTTAATGGCATCACCCAGTAACAGCCTTTTTCCTGATAATTCCAGCGAACTCTGGGCAACAACACACAGTGCAGCATTGCTGCCCGTTTCAACCACCAGCAAACGTGCCGGCTGACCGGTATCAGAGAGGATTGCTTCCGCCAGTTGCCCTGCTTCCGGTTGCCAGCCGGAATGACAGGCAACAAAATGCCAGCTTTTTGGCATCAGTGGTTTCAGAAAACGGCTGGCTACCAGCGCATTTAACACCAATTCAGCCCGTTGCTGATGACTAAAGTTAACAGCACGACATTTTTCATCGAAATTGAAAAAACCGGCAGCATCATCAACACAAAAACGCTGCGGTTCAAATGCATCGGGCGTCAGCATTTTTTTAGGAAAACGGGAACAGAAGTGCAGCCCTTCGGTTAAATCAAGCATCATACGATCCCGGACATCATCGTAATACCATTGCCAGCGATCATCGGGCTTTAATGTCATCTCTAGCCGCCTCTCTCATTACGGTGGAAATCTCTTTCCTGAATATAAATCACAGCCTGTTCTGAATAACTAAACCGGTCCTGCTGAGTATAATCCGGATAAAATATAAACGAGCCAGAGGAATAAAGAAACCCCTCTGGCTAAATAATAAACTTATTGTGCTTAAATATCCCTCAGGATATCCCGGATAAGTCCGGGACCTTTATAAATAAATCCTGAATATAGTTGAACCAGCGTAGCTCCTGCCGCGAGTTTTTCCTTCGCTGCCATTAAAGAATCAATCCCGCCCACCCCGATAACAGGTAACCGCCCGTTTAATTCTTTACTCAGCCGACGAATAATTTCGGTACTGCGTAGCTGAACAGGACGGCCACTAAGCCCGCCTGCTTCTCCTGCATATTTCAATCCTTCAACCAACGACCGATCCAGGGTGGTATTCGTCGCAATCACACCATCAATATTATGACGGACTAAACTGTCGGCAACCTGGATCAATTCTTCTTCTGAAAGATCCGGCGCGATCTTTACCGCGACAGGCACATATTTTAAATGTCTGCGTTGTAATTCCTGTTGTTTCTCTTTTATTGCTGACAGCAAATCATCTAACGCTTCGCCGTATTGTAATGTCCGTAAGCCCGGAGTATTCGGTGAAGATATATTAATGGCAATATAACCGGCATGGGCATAAGTTTTTTCCATACATGTCAGGTAATCATCTTTACCCTGCTCAACAGGTGTATCTTTATTTTTTCCGATATTGATCCCGATAATACCGCGAAATTTTGCTTTTTTTACATTTTCGACCAGATGATCAACCCCGTGGTTATTAAACCCCATCCGGTTAATAATTCCTTCGGCCTCCACCAGCCGGAATAAACGAGGCTTATCATTGCCTGGCTGGGGACGTGGCGTGACGGTACCGACTTCAACAAATCCGAAACCCATTGCACCAAATGCATCAATACATTCGGCATTTTTATCTAATCCGGCCGCCAGGCCGAGCGGGTTATCAAACTGCAGACCCATGCAAGTTACCGGCTTTGAAGGCACAGACTGATGGATCAGACGCTCAAATGCGGTTCCCTGAAGTAATTTCAGCTGTTTTATTGACAGCTCATGAGCATGCTCGGGGTCAAGTTTAAATAATGCAGGGCGGATGATTGGATATAACATGCACTCTCCTGGAAACACTGGTCGCGGTTAGGGGTCAGGCTGAAACGTTTTCTGCGCCGGAATGGTAAAGAGCTTTCGGACAAAAGTAAATTTAACCCGCAAACTGCCCGCAGATCCTGAGGGGTATCAAATAAACTTATTATTTAAGATGCAAAAAAAACCACCGGTCATTGCCGGTGGTTTCGTCACTGTGCTGTCTTTAACCAGTAATCAGGCCGCTAATGCGCGGGTGATTTTTTCGTATAAATCACCCGACAAATCGTCCAGAGATTTCAGCTGTTCTAATGCTTCACGCATCAGTTGCTGACGCTGACTGTCATAACGTTTCAGGCGAATTAACGGTTCAATCAGACGGGACGCGATCTGCGGATTGCGTTTATTCAGGTCAGTTAGCATACGGGTCAGAAAACGATAACCACTGCCATCGGCAGCATGGAACGCAGACGGGTTTGCCGAAGCAAAGGCACCGATCAGTGAGCGGACCCGGTTAGGGTTACTCATGGTAAAGGAACGGTGTGTCAGCAACTGTTCAACCCGTGATAACACATCTGCCGCCGGGCTGGTCGCTTGCAGCATAAACCATTTATCCATGACCAGCCCGTCCTGATGCCAGCGTTCATCCCATTGCTGCAACAGTTCATCGACACAAGGCAATTGTGCAGATACCGCTGCGCTTAAGGCTGCCAGCGCATCCGTCATATTGTTTGCCTGCAGGTATTGCTGGCGAACCAGAGCATCGGCGGCCAGTGGATCACCAAACACCAGATAACTCAGACAGACATTTTTCAGGGCCCGTTTTCCAATATCCTGCTGCACCACACGATACTCACCACACTGGTTCTGCTGCCAGGCTTCCAGCAGCTCATTGTGCAGCTCTTTTGCCAGGGTACGGATCATTGAGGTTCTGACAGCAGAAATCGCCAGAGGATCGATAACGCTGAACCATTCTGCCATTTCATTTTCTGATGGCAGGCTGAGGATCAAGGCTCTCAGCGCCGGGTCACTGGTGTTATCCTGCAACAGAGTACGGAAGGCTTCAGCAACGTGTTTCGGCAGCGATAATGGCTGTTTCTGGCTGAAACGTAATACGTTCAGCTTCACATAGGTGGTCAGCAGACTTTGTGCCGCATCCCAGCGAGAAAAATCATTACGTGCATGCTGCATCAGGAAAGTCAGCTGAGCATCGCTCCACTGATAGTCGAGTTTGACCGGTGCCGAAAACTCCCGCAGCAGAGACGGCACTGGCTGGAAGTATACTTTATCAAACACGAAAGTTTGCTCAGCCTGAGTCACATTGAGTACCGAAGCTATCGGTTGCCCCTGGTACTGTAGCGGGATAACCTCGCCTTGTCCGTCGTAAAGTTCGATATCCAGCGGGATATGTAATGGCAGTTTTTCAGTCTGATCCGCAGTGGCCGGTGTATGCTGTTTCACATGCAGTTTATAAGTCTCAGTATGCGGATCATATTCATCCTGCACCGTCAGTACCGGAGTCCCCGACTGGCTGTACCAGCGGCGGAACTGGGTAAGATCAACCCCGGACGCATCTTCCATCGCCTGTACAAAATCATCACAGGTTGCAGCACTGCCGTCATGGCGACGGAAATAGAGTTTCATACCCTGCTGGAATTTATCTTCGCCCAATAAGGTATGCATCATACGGATAACTTCTGAGCCTTTTTCATAGACGGTCAGGGTGTAGAAATTATTCATTTCCATGACCTGCTCGGGCCGGATCGGGTGTGCCATCGGACTGGCATCTTCAGCAAACTGTGCCCCGCGCATAACCCGTACGTTATCAATGCGGTTGACCGGCCGGGAACCTAAATCAGAACTGAATTCCTGGTCACGGAACACGGTCAGGCCTTCCTTAAGGCTTAACTGGAACCAGTCACGGCAAGTGACACGGTTACCGGTCCAGTTATGGAAATATTCATGTCCGATAACGGCTTCAATACCCAGATAATCTTTGTCGGTCGCGGTTTCTGCTTTGGCGAGCACATATTTAGAGTTAAAAACATTCAGCCCTTTGTTTTCCATTGCCCCCATATTGAAGAAATCAACCGCGACAATCATGAAGATATCCAGATCGTATTCCAGGTCGAAACGTTCTTCATCCCACTTCATACTCTGTTTCAGTGAGGTCATTGCCCAGTCAGCACGGTCAAGATTTCCCTGGTCGACAAAAATTTCCAGTGCAACCTCACGGCCTGAACGGGTGGTAAAACTGTCACGCAGGACATCAAATTCACCGGCCACCAGCGCAAACAGGTAACAGGGCTTCGGGAACGGATCCTGCCATTTTACCCAGTGACGGCCATTTTCAGCCTCTCCCGAGTCAACCCGGTTACCGTTGGACAGTAAATAAGGGTATTTTTTCTTGTCGGCAGTAATCGTTGTCGTAAAACGCGCCAGTACATCCGGGCGGTCGGTGTACCAGGTAATATGGTGGAACCCTTCAGCTTCACACTGAGTACAGAGTGCATCCCCGGATTTGTACAAGCCTTCAAGGGCGGTATTCTGGTCCGGATGAATGGTATTAATTATTTGCAGACTGAACTGTGCAGGTACGTTGTTTATGGTCAGCAGATTGCCCTCAATAAGGTAGTCTTCCCATGTAACACCGTCGATAGCAATAGAATGTAAGGTTAATGATTCCCCCTGCAAAACCAGTGCCGCAGCCTGATCATTCAGACGTTTAACCTGGCTCACTGCAGCCACTCTGGTCTGTTGTTCATCAAGATCAAAACTTAGATCAATATCAGTGATAGTGAAGTCCGGTGCCTGATAATCGTGACGATACTTAATTTGCGGTTGATCTGTCATCATTCCTTCTCAGCCTTAGAAAAATAGTCTTAAATCCCGAGTTTATGCTTCTTACGCATGGGTTTCCAGACGAAAGTATAAGCGAACTTATTATGTACATTTTTTTAACATCTGGCACAATTTAATCTCGACCTGACCGCATAAAGTGTGTTGTGATCTGATTCACTTTTCCCGGGATCAGGTTATACTGCAACTGTTGTTTAATATTCTTAACTTTCACCAGGCCAGCCCCGGGCGCCGCGGAACAGGATGCAGATACGCACCATGAAACGACATGCTTCCCCGATACTTACTTCATTGCTGGACACTGATGCTTATAAGCTTCATATGCAGCAAGCGGTTTATCATCGTTATCGTGATGTCTCAGTGACCGCAGAATTCCGCTGCCGGGGTGAACAGCTCCCGGGCCGGTATGCCGCGGAAATTCGTCAGCAAATTCAGCTGATGCAATCGCTGGCATTAACTCCCGAAGAGTATAACTACCTGAGCACCCTTCCGTTTTTCAGCACTGATTATCTGCGATGGCTCAGAAACTTCCGTTTTAATTCACAACAGGTGTCAGTTACCGATCAACAGGGCAAGCTGGTGATCACTATCAGCGGCCTGTGGGTCGATGTGATTTTGTGGGAAGTCCCGTTACTGGCGATGATTAGCGAACTGGTTCATCGTGATCGCTCTCCTGACCACGGTGTGACTCAGGCAGTCGATTATTTGCAGCAAAAGCTGGCGGAATTTAACCACGCCTCTGCCGGTCTCGATTTGAGCCGTTTTCGTCTGATGGATTTCGGTACCCGTCGCCGCTTCTCGCGTCCGGTACAGCAGGCAGTCGTGGAAACCCTGAAACAGGATGTCAGCTGGCTGGCTGGCACCAGTAATTATGATCTTGCACGACGCCTTGATATTAGCCCCGTCGGCACCCAGGCCCACGAATGGTTTCAGGCCCACCAGCAAATCAGTCCTGATTTGGCTAACAGTCAGCGGGTTGCCTTACAGGTATGGCTGGACGAATATCAGGACCAGCTGGGGATTGCGCTGACAGATTGTATCAGCACCGATGTTTTCCTGCGTGATTTTGATAGTCACTTTGCCAGCCACTATCAGGGACTGCGCCACGATTCAGGAGACCCGCGGGAATGGGGTGAAAAAGTTATTGCTCACTACCGCAAACTGGGTATCGACCCGCAGACCAAAACCCTGGTATTTTCCGATAGCCTGACACTGAACAAAGCACTGGATCTGTATCGTCACTTTGACAGCCAGATCCGGGTTGTTTTCGGTGTCGGAACCCGCCTGACCTGTGATATTCCGGAAACCGAACCTCTGAATATTGTGATTAAGCTGGTCAGCTGTAATGGTAAACCTGTCGCCAAGCTTTCAGACAGCCCCGGAAAAACCATTTGTCACGACCAGTCATTTGTCCGGGCCCTGCAAAAAGCTTTTGACCTGCCTGCGGTCAGGCGCGCCAGTTGAATAGCTGCGGAGAGCAGCTATTCTCTCTCTTTTACCGTGAAATCATCCTGCTTCGCGTAATTTTTCTTGTTTCCTGAAAACTCGCAAGTAACATATCTGCTACCCCCTGTCGGGGCATTTATAAACATTATTGAATAGAGAGATAATTATGAGCGTAGTGCCTGTAGTGGACGTACTGCAAGGCCGTGTTGCTGTTGATAGTGAAATCACAGTTCGCGGCTGGGTTCGTACCCGTAGAGATTCCAAAGCCGGTCTTTCTTTTATCGCCATTTATGACGGTTCCTGCTTTAATCCTGTTCAGGCTGTTGTTAATAATTCGCTTAATAATTATCAGGATGAAGTCTTACACCTTACCACCGGTTGCTCTGTGATTGTCACCGGTAAAGTGGTGGAGTCGCCGGGCCAGGGCCAGGCTTTTGAAATTGCAGCCACCGCCATTGAAGTGGCTGGCTGGGTTGATGACCCGGACAGTTACCCGATGGCAGCAAAACGTCACAGTATTGAATATCTGCGCGAAGTTGCTCACCTGCGCCCGCGTACTAACCTGATTGGTGCTGTTGCCCGTGTCCGTCACACCCTTGCTCAGGCTATTCATCGGTTTTTCCACGAAAACGGCTATTTCTGGGTGTCGACACCGCTAATTACTGCATCAGACACCGAAGGTGCCGGTGAATTATTCCGCGTTTCGACGCTGGATTTAGAAAACCTGCCGCGTACCGAACAGGGTAAAGTTGATTTCAGTGAAGATTTCTTCGGTAAGGAATCATTCCTGACAGTTTCCGGACAGCTGAATGGCGAAACCTACGCCAGTGCACTGTCCAAAATATATACCTTTGGCCCGACTTTCCGTGCCGAGAACTCTAACACCAGCCGTCATCTGGCTGAGTTCTGGATGATAGAGCCGGAAATTGCCTTTGCAGAACTGGATGATGCGGCAGCACTGGCCGAAGCAATGCTGAAATACGCATTTAAAGCGGTACTGGCCGAGCGTGCTGACGATATGGCGTTCTTCGCTGAACGTGTTGATAAAGAAGCTATCCAGCGCCTGGAGACCTTTATCAGTACCGATTTCGCCCAGGTCGACTATACGGATGCGATAGATATTTTGTTACAGAGTGGTCACAAATTCGAAAACCCCGTCTCCTGGGGAATTGACCTGTCCTCAGAACATGAACGCTTCCTGGCAGAAAAACACTTCTGTGCCCCGGTGGTGGTGAAAAACTATCCGAAAGATATTAAAGCATTCTATATGCGACTGAATGACGACGGAAAAACTGTCGCAGCCATGGACGTGCTGGCCCCGGGTATTGGTGAAATCATCGGCGGTTCACAACGTGAAGAGCGTCTGGATGTGTTTGACCAGCGCCTGGCTGAAATGGGCCTGAACAAAGAGGATTACTGGTGGTACCGTGACCTTCGTCGCTATGGCACCGTACCACATTCAGGTTTCGGATTAGGTTTTGAACGATTGATCGCTTATGTCACCGGCGTACAAAATGTAAGAGATGTTATCCCGTTCCCCCGCACCCCGAGAAATGCAAATTTCTAAATGCTAATTAAAGCATAATAAATTCATATAGATAATAAAGCCGGTAATTACCGGCTTTATTATTTTGTACCGAACTTATTCCTCTCACAAAGTTCCATGTTATTTACATCTTGAAATACACTTTTTCAGCTTGAAACTCAAATTTTAGTTTTGTAGCATATTCGGGCTAGAAATGGCATCGTATGAATGGAAAGATGCCTCAGACACAGAAAGACACGAAACATCGCAAATAGTTCTTGTAAAGAATTGTTGACGATAGTGACAGTTGTCTACAATAAACTCCGATGAGGGTAATAAATGATGAAGCGCAACATTTTGGCAGTCGTGATCCCGGCATTGTTAGTTGCAGGCGCAGCTAACGCCGCTGAAATTTATAATAAAGACGGTAATAAACTGGATCTGTACGGTAAAGTCGACGGCCTGCACTATTTTTCTAAAGACAAATCAAATGATGGTGACCAGTCTTATGCCCGTTTCGGTTTTAAAGGCGAAACTCAGATTAACGACTGGCTGACCGGTTACGGCCAGTGGGAATACAACTTCAACGCGAATAACTCCGAAGGCTCTGATGCACAAGACGGTAACAAGACCCGTCTGGGCTTCGCCGGCCTGAAAGCCGGTCAGTACGGTACCTTTGATTACGGCCGTAACTACGCCGTTGCTTATGACGTACTGGGCTGGACCGATATGCTGCCAGAGTTCGGTGGCGACTTTGGTATCACTGATACCATGACTGGCCGTACTACCGGTGTTGCTACCTACCGTAACACTGACTTCTTTGGTCTGGTGAATGGCTGGGACTTCGCTGTTCAGTACCAGGGCAAAAATGACCGTACCGACAGTGATAAACCTAATAATAACCCACAGGCACAGCGTGCTAACGGAGATGGTTGGGGTATTTCAACATCTTATACCTCACCAATTGGTGTCGCTGTTACCGGTGCTTTCTCTTCAGAAAACCGCACTACAGATCAGAACCTGCAAACCTACGGTCATGGAAAACATGCGCAGGTATGGGCTACCGGTCTGAAATATGACGCAAATGACATCTACCTGGCAGCGACCTATGCTGAAGGCCAGAATGCAACACCAATAACCAAGACTGCCAGCAATGGCGATAAAACTTATGGTTTTGCTAACAAGACTCAGGATATTGAACTGGTTGCACAGTATCAGTTTGACTTCGGCCTGCGTCCTTCTCTGGCCTATATCCAGACTAAAGCCAAAGATGTTGAAAATATCGGTGATGTAGATATCAATAAATATATTGATGTCGGTTCGACTTACTACTTCAACAAGAATATGTCTACCTACGTTGATTACAAAATCAACCTGCTGAAAGACGATAACAAGCTGGGTCTGGCTACCGATAACATCGTGGCCGTCGGTCTGGTTTACCAGTTCTGATTGTCAGATAACTCAGTACTGCACACGGGGCCGGATGGCCCCGTATATTTTGGTTTTTCCCGCTATTTTCACTTCACACACTTTTCCTGTTCTGCATCCTTTCTCCGCTCTGCTCAGTCCTCTGTCATAATAAAAATATGATATTTAGCGCATAAATTTGCCTTGTAGCTGTTGGCAATCTGCAGCCATCGGGATAACCTTGAGCTCTCGCACAATGTGTTTATCTCTAATCGGGTCTCACTCATGTTTGAATTAATTTCTGCTGCACCTGCCGATCCTATACTGGGCCTGGCTGATCTTTTCCGCGCCGATGACCGTCCGAATAAAATTAACCTCGGTATTGGTGTATATAAAGATGAAACAGGAAAAACCGCGGTATTGACCAGCGTGAAGAAAGCAGAACAGTTCCTGCTGGAAAATGAAACCACCAAAAGTTATCTCAGTATCGACGGATACCCTGAGTTCGCCCGTCTTACTCAGGAGTTACTGTTTGGTAAAGATAACCCGTTACTGGCTGCACAACGCGCCCGTACCGCTCAGACCCCGGGGGGGACCGGTGCACTGAGGGTTGCCGCCGATTTTCTGGTGCAGCAGACTGGCGTTAAACGTGTCTGGATAAGCAATCCGAGCTGGCCGAATCATAAAAATATCTTTGCCGCCAGTGGCCTGGAAGTATGCACTTATCATTATTACGATGCACAAAACCACCAGCTGGACTTTACTGCACTGACAGATTCATTACAGCAGGCTGCCGCCGGTGATGTCGTAGTGTTCCATGGTTGCTGCCACAACCCTACCGGTATCGACCCGACTGCCGAACAATGGCAGCAACTGGCTGAACTGTCAGTTGCACGCGGCTGGCTGCCGTTATTCGATTTCGCATATCAGGGATTCGGTAAAGGCCTGGAAGAAGATGCTACCGGACTGCGTATCTTTGCAGAGAAGCATAAAGAATTACTGGTGTGCAGCTCTTATTCGAAGAATTTCGGACTGTACAACGAACGTGTCGGTGCCGTAACCCTGGTCGCTGAAGACAGCAGTGCAGCCACTGCAGCTTTCAGCCAGGTGAAATTTGCCATCCGTTCAAACTATTCAAATCCTCCGTCACACGGTGCAGCGATTGTCGCGACGATCCTCGGTAACGACGCATTACGGACTATCTGGGAACAGGAACTGTCAGATATGCGACAGCGTATCCAGCGGATGCGTCAGCTGTTTGTTAATACTCTGGCGGATAAAGGCGCAGCACAGGATTTCAGCTTTATCAATAATCAGAACGGTATGTTCTCTTTCAGTGGTCTGACAACGGCGCAGGTACACCGGTTACGCCATGAATCCGGTATTTATGCCGTAGATTCCGGACGGATCAATATTGCCGGAATGACGCCGGATAATATGTCCGCGTTATGTGAAGCGATTATCGCCGTATTGTAATCAGGAAACCCGCGAAATAAGCCATCGCAATTATTTGCTGATGGCTTTTTTTATATCTGTTCAGCGGAGAAACGGATTGGTCTGACGCTCATCTCCGAGGGTGGAGAGAGGACCATGCCCGGGGATAAAGGTCACGTCATCCCCTAATGGCAGTAAAGTCGATACTATCGAATGGATTAACTGCTGATGGTCGCCCTGAGGGAAATCTGAACGCCCGACACCACCTTTAAAGATCACATCACCGGAAATCAGTAACCGGCTGCTGCGCTCAAAAAAGACAATATGCCCCGGCGTGTGTCCCGGGCAATGAAATACTTCCAGAGATAATTCACCGAGAGGCACCTCCTGGCCCTGCTCCAGCCATTTATCAGGCTGTAACGGCGCACAATAAGGGAACCCGAACATCTGGCTTTGCTGTGGCAGAGCATCCAGTAAGAATTTGTCACGGATCTGGGGGCCAGTCAGCGGTATCTGATAACGGGCGGCTAGTTCCGCTGCCGCTCCGACATGGTCCAGGTGCCCGTGGGTAAGCAGGATCTTCGACGGCGTACGTCCAAGGGAGTTCAGGGTCTGAACGATAATTTCAGCATCACCGCCCGGATCGACTATCGCCGTCTCTCCGCTCGCTTCGCACCAGATAACAGAGCAGTTCTGGGAAAAAGCCGTCACCGGAATAAGATGGTAGCGCAGTTGACTCAATGAAATAACCTCAATAAAACAAAAAACTAAGACCAGTGCCTGACGGGCCCGGTATCAATATGGACAAAATTACTCTTCGGATAATACCCGACCCCTCCGGCACGGATTTTCAGGGCCGCGGCACGGATGTTTGCTAATTGTACCCCTTCAATATGGAAATCCATGGCTTGTCCAAGGGTATGGTAACTGTGCTTCGCCACTCCGCTGCTGCTGGCACGTAAGCGGTTGTTTGTCGCCAGGGACCGGTAACCGGAAATCAGCTGCACGGGTTTGCGGGTGCCAAGCATGACCTGCAGCCGGTAAAGCTGGTCAAACAGATGTGGATCGATTGGCTTAATCTGGTTTACGCGGTAATCACGAAAAAAGTGATTCAGCCGGACCAGTTCACTTTTATTGTAACTTTTACCGTTAAAAAATTCTGTTTTCAGGGTTTCGCCGGTATGCATATTACTCAGAGTAAGTATACGCGGACGTGATGCAGATACGGAGGCCTCAGCCATCCCCGGGAGTACCAGTAAGCCGGCGGTAGCTCCGCCTAACAACAACAGTTTTCGACGCTGGGAATCAAATTTATCCATGAACACATATAACCTGAATAACGGAGGGACAAAAAACAGACAAAAAGCACGATAACCAGATGATCCGGCTGCGTCAAGACGGTTATCTGCAATAAATGCGCAGTTTCCGCGATAAAAAAATAAAACAGCAATCAGCCATATAGCAAGGTTCGGTAAAAGCTTTTTTCGTTCAGAGACTAAAGAATAAATTTACCGGCATTACTGAGACTGCTTTGTCCATTACGGGCCAGATTATCGTAACTGTAAATATCGGTACGAAATGCCGGCTGACCGTTCCCCCCCACCCAGGCAGTCAGATAATAGAGATTGACAGGAATGCGGTGGCGGATAGCAACAAACCGCGTATCGCCCTGCTGTATCGCCCCGGCAATCCGGCGACTGTCCCAGCCAACGTTTTGCAGCAGTAAACCTGCCAGTTCAGACGCTTTATTTACCCTGACACACCCGGAGCTCAGGGCACGAATATCACTCCGGAACAGAGTATGGTTCGGGGTATCATGCAGGTAAATGGCATCAGAGCTGGGCATATTGAATTTGTAACGCCCCAGGGCACTTTGCGGCCCCGCAGACTGACGAACCCTGTACGGGAACGTGGCCGGATTAACCGCAGCCCAGTTGATAGTATCCGGATTGATGACACTGGCATCTGCCGTCCAGCCGGAGAACAGTGTAAATCCGTGTTTTGAAAGGTACGAAGGGTCACTTTTCGCTTTCGGGACAATATCGTCTCTTACCAGACTGGTCGGCACGTTCCAGGGCGGATTCAGGACGACATTATTCAGCGCACTCCTCATCAGTGGTGTCTTTCTGTCCGGTCGTCCGACAATCACCCTCGAGTGCAGAATCGTTTTACCGTCCTGATAAAAATTCATCGAGAAGTCAGGGATATTCACCATAATGCCATTATGCATATCGTCCGGCAGTAAACGCAGACGCTGCATATTCAGTGCCAGTAATCCGGCACGCATCCCCGGACTGACATTCAGCCATTCACGGGTACGGGCACCAATCACACCATCGGCGGCCAGCCCCTGCCACTGCTGAAAGCGTTTCACAGCGTCGACCAGCTCAGGACTATACAGAGTCTGCGGATCCACTGGCATGACGGCCGGGGAAGACTCTGTCAGGTTACTGTTGGCCGGTAACCCTTGTCCGCCCGCGGCGGAAGGTTGGGTGGCTGCCGTCGGTGTTCCGCTGTCCGTCGCTGCCGGAGAGACACTGACCACCGGAACCGGAGTATTTTCGTTCAGCATTCCGCTGCGGATCAAAATCGCACGCAGTTCCGGTATCTCCGGACGACTTTCCCCCGGCCTTATCGACCCGCGTCCGGACATATGTGGCCACGGCCTGTTGTCAGCCAGCAGCTTTTTCAGTGCTGCCTGCATAGGCAGATACTGCGGATGTTGCGGTGCCAGGCCGTTAATAAAGGCAACTTCACGGTGACTGTTCAAAGATGCCTGCCAGAGGGCAATCTGTCCGGCGGAAGGCGCGGTCATTGCATAGGGCGTATTACCGTATAGCCAGCTTTCGCCTTTTAAAGGCGCCTGCGCCGCAAACTGCAAATAACCCAGCATGGCATCGGATAATATAATATCCCGTTTCATTCCGGTGATGTCGCTGCGTGATAGTACGCGGATCCATTCCCCGAATTGTGGCTGGACCCCGGACAACGCAACCTCAGCTAATTGCTGTTCAAATTTGTCAGTGGCCAGAGTATCCTGCCACACAGGTTGCATATGGCGGGCCTGGTAAAGGGCCGACAGTTCGGATAAGTATCTGGGATGCACTCCGGCAGGTAATGAACTGATCACCGTACGAAAATTGACAGTCTCAGGATGAACACGGACCTGCTGTTCCGCGGCGTCTCCGCGATTGTTAATCTGTGCCGCAAGCAATGATGATACGGGCATCAGTGCCAGTGGCAGCCCGCACAATATTATTACCGGCCTGAACATACGACCTTTTTTTAACATCCCTGCCCCCTTATATCTTACCGTAAGCAACAGCACTCGTTCAGACATTACGTTTTCGGATTAATACATCCAGTGTAAACAATAAAACGGCATTTGCTGAAAAACAAATGCCGTTTTATGTTATTTAATTTGTACCCTGAAACAGGTCAGAAAGATAAAGTTATTCTTCTGCTGCTGCTTCTGACGGCGGTGTTGTTAGCGACGGCTCCGGACTAAATCCACGTAAACCAACCACATGCACATGCTCCGTATTATTAATCACCTTACGGACCAGTTTATAGGTGGTGCCTTTCTCCGGACTGATATTTTCCGGTGCCGCAATCACCAGTTGCATATCCAGCCGCTCGCACAACTCAAATAACGTAGCGATCGAACGGCCATCAAGCCGTGCTGCTTCATCAAGGAACAGTAACCGGCAGGGAGAAATATCTTTGCCCCGCAGGCGGCGTGATTCCTCTTCCCAGCTTTGTACCACCATCACCAGAATAGACATGCCGGTACCAATCGCTTCCCCGGTAGACAGGGCACCACTTTCCGCACGCAGCCAGCCTTCAGAACCACGGTTTACTTCAACTTCCATTTCCAGATAGTTACGGTAATCCAGCAGTTCTTCACCAATCACCTGCGGCGTGCGCTGTCCGAGATCGATATGCGGATTCAGACGCTGGTACAATTTCGCCATCGCTTCCGAGAAGGTCAGACGCTGGCTGTTAAACAGATCCTGATGCTGATCGTGATCACGGGCAAGGGTTTCAAGTAGCACAGAATGTGCTTCACGGACGTTCACGTTAAGACGTACGCTGTTGACCTGTCCGAAACTGACCGCCTGCAACCCCTGGTTAAGCTGACGAATACGGTTCTGCTCACGCTGTATTGTTTTACGGATAATATTTGCCGCACTGCGGGAGCTGATTGCCAGATTTTGTTCACGGGCAGTCAGTTCTTCGGTCAGCCGGTTGAGTTCAATTTCCATCTGTTCGATAGCTTCAACCGGATCATCAGTACGGATAATGTCCTGACGGATACGTTCACGCAGGTGCTGATAGACCGCGATAAAGAAACGAATCTTACGTTCCGGATACTTTGGATCTTCCGATAACCGCAGTACATCCCGCAGATGTTCATTATCAGCAACCGCAAGACGCAGCGCACCGAGAGCTTTATCCGACATGGAACGCAGTTCATCTCCGCCCAGATAGGCCAGTTCACGGCGATGCAAACGACGCTCAATGCCGTTATCTTTCACCAGCCGCATCACTGTACACCAGCCCGCTTTGGCTCTGACCACCTGACTACGGCTTTGGGCATACTCCCGTTCCAGTTTACGCAGCCGTTTTTGCAGGCTATCCATTTCCGCTTCACAGAATGTAATCTGTTTTTCAAGCTGATTACGTCGCGCACGGTTGTGGCTGAGCTGATTATGCAGTTCATCACGGCGTAACCGGGCCCGTTCTTCCGCACTGGTATCCGCAGCCACGCCGATATCCTGCATTTCCTGATGCAATTCCCGGAGCATATCTTTCCTGGCATCATAAGAACTTTTCAGGGATGCCAGTACCCGCGAATACTGCGTCAGCATTGACTGATGTTCCCGTAACCGCTCTCTGGCCTGCGAGCGTTCACCCTCTGCCTGTTCGAGCTGTTTGCGCAGTTTATTACTCAGGTCACTGTTACCGTTCAGCATACTGCCTGAATCTGTATAGCTGAAATGGGCGCGGCGCTGTAAGACCTCGGTCAGTGCAAAGGACTGCTGACGGTATTCGCGCTGCTTCTGCTGTGCCGTCTGGTAGTCAGTCTGCAGCTGAGCATGCTGCTGCGGATCGCTTTGCAGTACTGATAACATGCTTTCCAGCTTGCTGATTTTACTGCCATGCTGGTGCAGATAGCGGGAAGCTTCCTGAGCTTCTTCGACCTGCTCGCGGCTCTCTTCACAACGATCGGCCAGGGTATCATCCTGCAACAGGCTTACCCGTGGTAACAGACGGTTGAGCCGGGCTACGCCCTCTTTCGCCAATTCATACTGCTGGCGCTGCTGCTGTGTTTCATTCTCGTGCTGGCTGAGTGCGCGTTCTATCTCCACCCGCTGATTATTCAGTTCACGAATTTGCGCTTCAGGATCCTGTTCGAATGCAATCGCCAGATGACTGCCGATAAAACGACTGAATGACTGGTGCAGACGCTGGGTTTTCTGTACATCAAATGACAAGGTCGCGTAAGTTTCAGCCAGTTTATCACGCTGATTGTGCAGTAATTCCAGCTGGTTCTCCCGCGCAGCACGGCCGAATAACGGGACTTTCGGAAAACGTGAATAACGCCACTGGCGATCCGCCACTTTGACAATAACTGCGCCTTCCAGCTCATCGGCACTGAATACACTGTCATCAAATGACTGAGGATCCCCTTCGATCAGGTAGAGATCTTCCGGACAATCTTCCAGCCCGGAGAGCTGCTGCTGGATCAGGCTTAAATCCGGGACCACGATCGCATGACGTGAAGGGCCATACAATGCAGAGAAATACGGAGCATCATCCAGGGTGACATCATCATATATTTCAGACAGCAATACCCCGCCAAAGCGCTCTGCCAGCTGGTTCAGACGGCTGTCTTCAGAGCCGCCGGGCTGGCTGAGACGTTCAATCTGCTGTTCTGCTTCGCGTTTTTGCGCTGCAACCGCATCACGTTCGACGGTGGTTTCACGCTCCAGCTCCAGCAACTGCTGCATATAACCCGTCACCTGCTGGCTGTTGGTTAATGCCTGCCCGGTCTGCTCGCTCAGCTGAGTCAGGATCTCCTGGGCAGCCAGCCAATGGGGGGCTTTGCTGGTCAGACCGGTGATTTTTTCACGGATCTGTGCCAGGGTCTGACGCAGGGTTAAACGCTGCTCTCCGGCATTTGCCACCACATCAGCCAGCAACTCAATCTGTGCTTCCAGCTCGCGGTGCAGTTCTTCCAGGCTATCAGCATCATAGTGCTGCCCCTGCGTTTTACAGAATTCGGCCAGCAGACGTTCAGCCTCGTGTTGTTCACGTAAACGCTGCTCCAGCTCAGCCAGACGTAAACGCAAAGACGATAACTGATCAGCATAATGCCGCTGGTTTGCGGCGTCACGTACGATTTCCCGGCCGGTCTGCCAGGCATCATGACGGCTGACAGGGCCGGAAATGCGGGTGACCAGTTCCAGGGCCTGTTCAAACTGGCTGTGTGCTGCTTCGGCGACACTGAGTTTCTGCTCTAATGCCAGTAACTGGCCGGTTGCTTCTTCTTCTCTGGCACTAAAACGTTCCTGCCATTGTTCGGCACTGTCCAGGGATAAATCGGGGATCTGGCACAGTTCCCGCGCCCGTTGCAGGGCCTGTATCGCCTGCTGATACTGGATAGCACGGGTTTGCTGAACATCCAGCGCCTGCTGGAAATCAGCCAGCTGATTTTTCAGTTCATCAACTTCAAGCTCCGCAGCTTCAGCACGTTGCTGATTGTCTTCATTAATTTCTTCGGCTTCAGCAACCACTTCCTGCTGTTCTTCCAGCCGGTAAGTCAGCTCATCAAGCTCACCTTCATAACGCTCAATTTTTTCCTGCTGCCGGACGGCCGTCTGCACCAGGTTAAGGTGATCACTGGCAGCCTGATAGTCAGACTCCAGAGAACCTTCAGCGGCAGAATGCTCTGCCAGTTCGCGGGCCATTTCGACATGACGATACTGGTCAGCTGCCAGTGTTTTACGACCGGTAAACAGTTCATTACGCAGTAACAAAGCACCGTCCAGATGCGTCCGGCGCTCATTCGCATGTCGCATATAATCCGCAGCCACATAATCTGTGGCTTCGGTGATCAGGTGCTTAAACAGGTTTCGGTCTGACTGGGTCACCCGGATAGCTTCCAGCGTCATCCGGTTTTCACGCAGTGCGGCTTCCATATCCTGGAATGCTTTACGTACCCCGCCATTTTCCGGCAACAGATAATCACGTAATGATCGGGTAATCGCGCTGGAGATCCCGCCATATAACGACGCTTCAATCAGCCGGTAATATTTGCTGCGGTCACCCTGAGTACGCAGCCGGCGCGCAACAATACCCTGTTCAAACATCATACTGTGATAGTCAGTCACAGAGCTATACTGGCGGAAGGTCACACCCTCAACGCCTTCCAGCCGCTCTTTTACTTCATTTAATGGCAGGACTTTAGCCTGACGGCTGTTCACAATTTCTGTCAGCAGTTCGGTCGGGCTGGTTGCCTCCGGCAGTTCATGAATACTGAACGGCTTGATATCAACTTTCTTATCACGTCCGGAAATTTGTTGTAAACGCACGCCAGCCACAGAGCGCTGGCCACGGGAGTTCACAACATCAAGTACCGCATAACACACACCGGCGCGCAGTTTTCCGTGTAGCCCTTTATCCCGTGAACCACTGGTGGCTCCGGCTTCGGTTGTATTTCTGAAATGGAGTAATGTCAGGTCAGGAATCAGTGCTGTGATAAATGCCGCCATCGTGGTCGACTTACCGGCACCATTGCCTCCGGACAGGGTGGTCACCATATCATCGAGATCAAAGGTACGGGCAAAGAAGCCATTCCAGTTGATTAATGTCAGGGATCGAAACTTTCCGCGTTCAATCATTCTTCGTCATCCTCCCCGTTTGCTGCAACGTCATCACTGCGCTGATCATTTTCTGCTGCTGCACGATTCTCTGTCTCCCCGGACGCCAGTGCCACGCCTTCACCGTCACGGATTAAACGCAACTGGGCTTCACGTGGTTCATCACCACTGCGGACTTCAGCACCGAAACGGAATACGGATTCCATAATGCGGAATTTGCTGCTGTCATTACTGATAAACCATACCATGCCCAGCCGGCGCAGCCGGTTCAGTGAAGCCCGTACTTTTTCCTGCAATTTTGTACGGTCAAAGTCGGAGCCGGTTGAACGCTGATTCACAAAACGCAGTAGTTTATTTTCATCTGCCAGAGACATCAGTTCGTCATACAATTCCTGCTGGGTGAAGATACCTTCATTCGCCAGCCGTTCCGGACTGAGATAGAGGTAACAGAGAATTTTTCCTACCATCATATCCAGCTCTGACATTACCGACCGGGCGATCAGCGTTGTGGAGCGCGGACGCAGATAGAAAAAACCTTCCGGCGCGCGGATTAATTCAACGTGATAACGGGAATAAAACTCTTCCAGTTCGGTCTGAAAATCCATTAAAAAGGCATGATTGTCTAATTCTTCAAAACCGATATGCCGGCCGGCCCTTAACTGACTGTCCAGCGCCGGAAAAATCGGATTAGCCAGTGCCTGTGCCAGCTTAACCGGCATCACTTGTTCAATATTTGTCAATGACATGTGCCTGCACCTTGGCTCCGTAATCATTTATAGTTTGCCACTCAGCAGGCAGCCCTGCTAAATCAGCTTCAGAAACACCCAGACGTACTGCCTGATCGATAACAATCCGCGCTAAATCGAAATGCCGTGCACGCGGATACTGTGCCAGATATTCACGCATGACATCGGCCAGGTTCAGTGGTATTGCCTGTTGTTTATAAACCCGTAACGCTTCTTCAATCATGGCGGCCAGTTGCTCACGGATTTCGTTAAATTCCTCAAACTCCAGTTCTGCCGGTAATTCCCCGGTCACTTCTTCATTACGCAGAGTCAGTTCATCTTCGCGGGTATCAAACAGACGTTCGGCATTGGCGTAAGTCAGCGCCCAGGGGTTTTCGAAGTAATTCTGTACCGACTGACGTAACCGCTGAGCAAATACACGGTTTTTGTCCATATCAATCGCGGTACGGATAAATTTATGTACATGGCGATCGTAGCCAATCCACAGGTCAATTGCCTGCTGACCCCAGCTGGTGATCCTGTCCAGTTTGCTTTGCAGATCAAACACCAGCTTATCCACAAAACCCAAATCAGGGCTGTTAAGCGTGGCATCCTGAATCCGCATCAGGTTAGCCTGTAATTTATCCCCCGCCGCTTCCAGGGTATCCTGTAATTCACGCAGAATACCGGAAGTCTCAGACAGTAATAACTCACAACTTGAAATGGCTGCGCGCCAGTCTTTATTTAACAATGCAGCGATATCATCTTTGACACCCTGCTGTTGTTCATCCATTGAGCGCTGTGTGAGATCGATACTGTCGAAAATTTCTGCTACCGAATATTTTAATGGCGCAAACACGTTACGATGCCAGTGGAATTCATCGCCGTCTTCTTCTGCCGCCTCTGCCGCCCGCTTCAGCTCACTGGCTACAATAGATAACTGCATGGATAAGCGCAGGGTAGAAAATTCACGCTGACGAATATAATAATCCGTAATACCAATTCCCAGCGGGGTCAGCCGGTAAATCGCATGTCCGTCAGCCTGTTCACTGGTAAAGCGGTTAAGTAATCGCTGTCTTACCATATCATTGATGGCGTTGTTCGCCCTGGTCTGGACGGTTTCACTGGTTTGTTCAAAGGCTTTGCTGACATGACGAAACCCGTCAGTCAGTTCTCCTTCACTCAGCTCACCGTCCATTCTTTCGCCATTCAGCGTCGCAATAGCCAGCAGGAAAGCCAGACGCTCCGTGGGCAGCGAAATAGAAAAATCGCTGGTACGGGCCCAGGAAACCAGCTCCGGGATCGTCTGGGAGAAATCACTCATAATTGATCCTTCTGCAGAGATTTACGCGCAGTCACATGAATATAACGGCCCAGACTTAAGAAAGGTTCCTGACGACTGAATCGCCGCTCCATTTCCAGAATACCGTCAAAGCCATTGGCACTCGGGGGCATATCACGGATAAAATCACTGAACACACGGATCCCTGCCCGTTGCTCGATGGTAAACCCGCATTCGGTTAACCAGCCATAGACCTGCTGAGGGTCGCGGGGATAGTCCGGTGACAGGGTTTTCTTCTTCCGTTTTTTCATATCCGCCCGCAGGTAACCAAAATTACCCAGTGTCAGGTTCTGCATCGTCAGTCCGTGAAGATTATAAAACATTAGCGATAATACCCCGCCGGGGGTTAACGCTTCAAATAATGCCTTCAGCGCCAGTTCAGGTTCAGCGATCCATTCCAGCACGGCATGGAACAATACCAGATCCGCAGGCTGATCCAAATGGTCTGTAATATCCTGCACCCGCATTTGCTTAAAAACCATATTCCCGCTGGCACCGGTCGCCAGGGCATGTTCTTCAGCACGCCGCAGCATTTCTGCTGAGACATCCCCGAGTAATACCTGATGGCCACACAACGCCAGTCCGCTGGATATCTGACCGATACCGCCACCGGCATCAATTATTGATAAGGGCCGTTGTGGCAGTGCAGATAATATATCTTCAAGTTCATCCCGGAGAATTGCCTGACGAATTTGACCTTTCGCGGTACCGTAAATATTCTGAGCAAATTTTTCTGCAAGATCATCAAAATTACGATCCTTCATGGCAAAGCTCCGGTTAGGTGATGGCGCAAATATGCTATTTTGTCACAGCTCTTGCAAGAATGTAGCTTTCATCCCTGAGATTACGATCGGCTGCTGTTTTTTCAGACAAAACTGGTGAGATTTATGCTTTTTATGGTTAAAAAAATGATAGGCGCAGTGCTGTCTCCGCTGCCGTTAATCATTATTTTTATGGCATCGGGACTTATTTTGCTCTGGTTCAGCCGCTGGCAGAAATCCGGCAAAATTATGCTTTCGGTCAGCTGGCTGGTTTTACTGCTGTTAAGCCTGCAACCGGTGGCCGATCGTTTACTGGCCCCTCTGGAAAATCACTATCCCACCTGGCAAGGTGAGCGTCCGGTCGATTATATCGTGGTGCTGGGGGGCGGCTATACCTATGACCCTCACTGGGCGCCGGGGTCTAATCTGGTGGGTAACAGTCTGCCAAGGGTGGCAGAAGGTGTCAGACAATGGCGATTAAGCCCCGCGGCTAAGATGATTTTTACCGGTGCAAGAGCCGGCGATAACCCGCGCAGTAACGCCAGTGTTGCCGCAGAAGTTGCTGTCTCACTTGGCGTCCCCGCCACTGATATTATTCAGCTCGATACTCCCAGAGATACGGCCGAAGAAGCCGCCGCCGTAAAAAATATCGTCGGCCGGCACTCTCTGCTGCTGGTGACATCTGCCAATCATCTGCCCAGAGCGATGATCTTCTTCCAGCGTCAGGGGCTGCACCCCTGGCCGGCACCGGCAAACCAGCTGGCGATCTCCGGCCCGTTAACTTTCCTGGAAAGGATAACGCCTGCTGCCATCTGGTTATCTCACAGCGAACGGGCCTGGTATGAAACACTGGGGCAACTGTGGCAAAAAATCAGCAGCTGAAGCTTATTCAGCAAGCCACGGAAGCAGTTGCCTCCTGGCTTCAGCAAAGTCCTGTGCTGAAAATGGCTGGTTACAGACAACCTGCTCTGCCTGATACCATAGGCGGTATAACGGGCAACGCCAGATAAAGCCTTCGTCCAGCGGGTGTCTGTGCCGGTATTTAAGAATAATCGCTTGTCCGACAGGTTCATTCCATAAACGGAACAGTTCAAATTCCGCCGGTGCCCAGAGTATACGGCCGGGCTGAACCATCGCCAGCAGACTTTCCGTATGAGGGTCTTTGATAATATTGCTGAGCTCAAGGTTACCGTGCAGCATAACATTCGGCTGACTCAGATCAGCAAACAGCTGCTGATAGTTACGCTGGGTCAGTGACAGAAATTGCAGGTCTGCAGCAGAGAGGGCTGTTTGTTTTTTTTGCCTGAGCAGAGACCACAGAACCGTGGTGTACTGCCTGTACCAGTCCGGCCAGCTGAGTGACTGACAGCTGTCAATATAACCACTCATATTATCTGCTGACTGACTGTGCCAGCTGCCCAGCCCGTCTGCAATCTGTTGTGCCAGCCGTTCCTGAGCACCAGGAGAACGGACCGGCGCTGCGGCAGAAATTCCTCCCAGCCTTTCCACCAGCAATAATTCATGAAAGGGTAACCGGTCACTGAATACAACACCGTAGACGGCAGGTACAGGGACCGACCCGTGCTGTCGTAATAACATCAGTTTTCTGGCCTGTTGTTCCGCGAGGCCGGGTTGCGAAAAATCACGCACCACCATCGGCATCGCCTGACCGGACCGGTCATAAAGTGCATACAGGCAGGAGTGAGGCTGACAGTTAAGGGGTTCTATCCGGCCGACAGACTCCCCGAGGATAAGACTGAGCTCTGATTTTAATCGTTCCATCTTCCCTCCTGATACCTCGCTGTATCAGCTGCCGGGCGGTCATCAGCTCAGGATGTCGCGCACACGTTGCAGATCCGCAAGTGTATCAACCCCGACACTCGGCGTTTCCAGGGCCACATCGACATGAATTTTTTCGCCGTACCACAGAACCCGTAACTGCTCCAGCAGCTCTGTCTGTTCCAGGGCGCAGGGCTCCCAGCGGATATAACGACGGATAAATCCTGCCCGGTACGCATAAATGCCGATATGTCTGAGTAGCGTATCTCCGGCCTGTTCGCGGGATTCGGCATAACGCTGGCGATCCCACGGAATAGTCGCCCTGGAGAAATATAAGGCGTATCCCTGATGATCAGTGACAACTTTAACCGCATTAGGATTAAACGCCTCTTCTGCATCAGTGATCGGTACAGCCAGCGTTGCCATTCCGGAGGTTGCGTTCGCCAGATTACCGGCAACCTGACGGATGATCGCCGGCGGAATCAGTGGTTCATCACCCTGAACATTTACAATAATCGTGTCGTCAGGGAAGTTATATTTCTCAATAACTTCAGCCAGTCGTTCAGTACCGGAATGGTGGTCTTCGCGTGTCATACAGACCTCCCCGCCGGCAGCCGTGACTGCGGCTGCCACTTCAGAATGATCCGTAGCAACGATAACCCGTGATGCTCCTGAGGCCGCGGCTTGCTGCAACACACGAACAACCATCGGTAATCCGTTAATATCCATTAATGGCTTACCGGGCAGACGGGTAGATGCAAAACGCGCAGGGATGATGACCACAAAACTCATGACAGTTTCTCTTCCGCGGTCAGCGTCCTGGCTTCATTTTCCAGTAAAACCGGAATGCCATCACGCACAGGGTAAGCTAATCCGTCGGCTTTACAGGTCAGTTCCTGAAGTTTCTGATTATAATGCAACTTACCATTACAGACAGGGCATGCCACTATTTCAAGTAAACGATGATCCATATTTCCTCCATCAGGGTGCAGAGCGTTAGCATATCACAGCCGCCCGGAGAGGAGACATTGTTTGTCACCCGCAGAAAGCATCAGAGGCCATAAAATAGCCTCTGACAGAAGAAAGACAAAACAGAAAAAATGCAGCCGTCAGCGCGGCGACACCCGGCTGAGGATATTGTCCAGCAAAGGGCCGACAGCTGTCCCGCAGAGCCGGGCACTTACGGGTAAATACCACCAGTTTTCTCTGGCAAAAGCACGACATTTTACGGCGTCTTTTTCGGTCATCAGTAATTGCTGATCACCGGTCAGCAACTGTTCCACTTCATCAGCACTGTAAGCATGATGGTCAGAAAAAGCGATTTCGGCCTGCAGGACTAGTCCCTGTTCCCTGAGGGTGTTAAAGAAACGGGGCGGATGGCCGATACCTGCCATAGCGATAACATTTCTTAGCTCAGACAACTTACGGGTTTCACCGCTCAGTAAATTAACCGCATCTCCGGCCGCAAGGTGCATACTGATTTCACTTTCCCCGGCAGTCCCCCCATTAATCACTACCGCATCAACGTCACTTAATCTTGAGCTTCGTTCACGCATCGGACCGGCAGGCAGCCACCAGCCATTGCCAAACCGGCGGACTCCGTCAACCACCACAATTTCAATATCCCGTTGCAGTGCGTAATGCTGTAACCCGTCATCCGTCACGATAACATCAATAGTATACGACTGCAGGACGGCTGAAACCGCGTCTGCACGTACCGGTGCAACCGCGACCGGCACTCCGGTACGCTGATAGATCAGTACCGGTTCGTCGCCGGCTTCCCCGGTGGTGGTTTTATCATTAAGCAGCAGTGGATAACGGTCGGCTTTTCCGCCATAACCCCGTGATACCACTGCCGGACGTAACCCCCTGGCCAGCAACTGTTCCACCAGCCAGATCACCACCGGGGTTTTACCGTTTCCGCCGGCAGTCAGGTTACCGACCACCACCACAGGCACCGGTGCCCGCCAGCTTTTGCGCCAGCCTTTACGGTAACTTAACCGTAACAGCGTAGTGACTGCGCCGTACAGCAGAGAAAAGGGCAGCAGTAAGCGCCACCACCCTGACTGACCACTCCACAGCCGCTCAATCATTTGCCAAACTGCATTTTATGAAGTTGCGCGTAAACACCCCGCTGCTCCAGCAGGTCGGTGTGTGAACCACGTTCAATAATTCTGCCGTCTTCCACCACCACGATTTCATCGGCTTTTTCGATGGTCGACAGACGGTGAGCAATCACCAGCGAGGTACGGTTTTTTTGCAATTCATCCAGCGCTGACTGGATTGCCCGTTCAGATTCGGTATCCAGTGCTGAGGTAGCTTCGTCCAGAATCAGTACCGGACAATCACGTAACAATGCCCGCGCGATGGCAATACGCTGACGCTGACCACCGGATAACAGTACACCATTCTCACCAATCACCGTATCAAGACCATTATCCATTTTTCCGATAAAGTCCATGGCGTGGGCCATAGTGGCAGCCCGTTCTATTTCTTCACGGCTGAATTCTGATTCCCGGGCATAGGCGATATTATTCGCGATAGTATCATTGAATAAATGCACATTCTGAGAAACCAGCCCGACCTGATTACGTAAGGAATGCAGGGTGTATTCCCGCAGGTCATGACCATCCAGCGTAATCTGGCCGGACTGAATATCGTAAAAACGGGTCAGTAAACTGGCGATTGTTGACTTACCTGACCCCGAACGTCCGACTAAAGCAACGGTTTTTCCTTCCGGCAGGGTCATGGAAATATCGTGTAAAGCCGGGGTGTCACGGCCGGGATAGCTGAATGTGACATTACGGAACTCAATATCACCACGGGCACGCTCCAGTACTTTAGTCCCCGTATCCACTTCCTGTTCGGAGTCAAGGATAGTGAACAGGGTCTGACAGGCCGCCATACCACGCTGGAACTGTGCGTTAACGTTGGTCAGTGATTTCAACGGACGCATTAAGGCAATCATCGAGGAAAAAACTACGGTAATTGTACCTGCAGTCAGGGTATCCATCACCTCCGGGAAGCTGGCAGCATAGAGCACAAAAGCCAGTGCCAGTGAAGCAATCAACTGAATAATAGGGTCAGAGATTGACGATGCTGACACCAGCTTCATCCCCTGCTGACGCATACGGTTACTGACCACATCAAAACGTTTGGTTTCCACCTGCTGTCCGCCAAAAATAAGGACTTCTTTATGGCCTTTCAGCATTTGCTCTGCGCTGGTAGTCACTTGTCCCATGGTGTTCTGCATGGATTTACTGATACCACGGAAACGCTTAGATACCATACGGATAGCGACAGAGACGATCGGGGCTAACACAATCAGAATTAACGATAACTGCCAGCTGTAGTAAAACATCATAATAAACAGGCCAATGATGGATGCACCTTCTCTGACCACTGTTACCAGGGCACTGGATGACGAAGAGGCTACCTGCTCAGAATCATAAGTAATACGCGACAATAATGTGCCGGTCGACTGTTGATCAAAGAAGGCAACCGGCATGCCCATCATATGGGAAAATAAACGACGGCGCATGGTCATAACAACATGACCGGACACCCACGAAATACAGTAACTTGAGACATAACTGGTCACACCACGGATCAGCATCAGACCCATTACCGCTAATGGCATCCATATCAGCACTGATTTATCGGCTTTTCCGAAACCATCATCAAGTAAGGGTTTTAGTAACGATAACATCAGGGTATCGCCTGCGGCATTCAGTACCAGAGCAACCGCCGCCACCACTAATCCCGCCTTGTGCGGAGTAATCATTGGCCATAGTCGACGGAATGTCTGCCACGTTGAGAGATCTTTATCTGGATGCATTATTTCTTCACGTTGTTTGGGATTACGGCTTATTCTACCTGGATTCGGCTTTTACGCCAAACCACTGATGATACCAGCGCCGGGAAATTTGTTCGCGCATTTCTAAAACCTGATAACTGTCCTTATAAATACGCAGGGAAATTTGTCCCGAGACAGCAGTATCAAGCCAGCGAAACCCCGCATCACGATAGCGTTTGATCACCGCTGGGGATGGCATCTTCCAGTTGTTATAACGGGCCAGCGAGGCCATTGCCAGCTGACCATTGACCCGCCGTAATAATACCGGGGCAGACGAAGTATTACTGCCGTGATGAGGCACCTGGATAAATGTAGAGCGTAACTGTTCCTTTTCCAGCCTGACAAGTTCGCGCTCCGCGCGCCGTTCGAGGTCACCCGTCAGCAATAAACTAAACTTACCATCACTGACTCTGATCACACAGGAGTCGTCATTCTGACCGCTGACCCTGCTCTGCGGGGGCCACAGCACACTAAACGTCAGCTTTTTCCACTGCCATTGCTCACCACGAAAACAGGATAAATCTGCGGGCCGGGCCAGCGCAGTGCGCAGCGGTATAGCGGGCCAGCGGTTGCTGATACTCCCCTGACCGCCATAATGATCGAGATGGCGGTGGCTGATAATCACCTCCTGCGGCATTAACTGTCGCTGCTGTAACCAGGGGATAATAATTCTCTGTCCGGTATCCCCTTGCTGCCAGCGATTGCCGGTGTCATAAATAACTGCCTCTTTCCCCTGACTGATCACTATCGCCAGACCATGTCCGACATCCAGCATATCTGCACGCCATTGCTCCCCCGCGGAAGAATAACGCCATAATAAACAACTCAGTAATACAGCGCCGCCTGAGCCGGAAAAATACCGGCCAAAGCCGGCACGAAAAAATAGCAGCCCTCCCCAGGCAATGGTCGCCCACAAAAAGAAATCGCTGACCGGAAACCAGCTGGCAGGTTGCGCTTCAAGTACCGTGACCATCAGCACCACGGATTTGTCTGCCAGCATCCAGAATACAGGAGAGAGCCCTGTGGGTGTCAGCAGAAGCGCTATGCCTGCCAGGGGTAATGTCAGTAATGACACGACAGGAATAGCAATCATATTGGCCGGTAACGCAGCCAGACTGACTCCGTTGAATAACAGTGCCTGCAAGGGCAGCATTAATAGCATCATTCCCAGTTGTAAATGCAATAACCGTAACCAGAACCAGCGGACTGGACGCGAAAGATAGCGGGGTAAAGAAAACCACCGGTACCAGATCAGCAGCATCAATACCGCCAGCATAGATAGCCAGAAACTGTCGGAAAGGATCAGTACAGGATCGCTGATCAGTAAGCCTGCCGCACAACTGATCCACACCTGCCAGCTATTCAGATTGAAACGGTAATTCCGGATAAACATCCACAGTGTAAGGGCCAGCATCGCCCGTAATGCCGGTGCCAGACCTCCGGAGATCCAGGTATAGAGTGCCGCTAATAGCCACCCTGCCACCTGTGGAAATTGCGGGCTGATATAACGCTCCGATAGCCCTTTCTGCATACTGCGGGCCAGCCACCAGCCAAAGCTACCCGCCAGACCAATATGCATGCCGGAAATCGCCATCAGATGCGCCACCCCTGTTTCACGGAACAACTGATTAGTTCGCTGAGGGATATTGTCACGCAGGCCAAATAAAAGCGCCTGAAGTACCCCTGACTGGCTACTGATGACATCTCTTCTCTGGCCCGATTAATCACCCGGGATCTCAGGCTGCAACTCAGATTCTGCGGCTTTTTAGCCAGTACTTTTCCCTGTAACGGCCAGTAATTTGCCAGCGCATAACGTTGCTGATCATATCCCCCTTCATTTAACTGGCCATGCACTGGTCGCAGCCTGAGACGCATTTCCCAGCGTTGCCCCGGGCAAAACTCAGTCACTGTATCACCTGCGGTCAGCCAGGCAGAGAGTGCCGGGAAGCGCTGTCGCCCTTCCGCCTGATGTATCTGTACCCGGATCCGTTTGCGGCTGATTTCGGTTGCCGCGACTGTGACCACCGCATTCAGCGGACGGCGGGTCAGTTGTTCCACTTCACGTAATTGCTGAGATGCCACCAGCACTCCCCAGCTGAATATCAGGCCAGACCAGGCGATAGCCCATAACCAGGCGTTATCAGTCTGTAATAACATCAAAGCAATGACCGAAATAAAGACCAGTACTGGCGGTGCCGGTAATACGGGCAAAAATAGCAGCGGTATCAGGCTGACGGTGGTTATCCAGGCAAAAATAATCAGGTTCACAAGTGTCTCCCGTTTATCAGGAGAAAATAATCATCGTTTGATTTTGTTACTGATACACGGGGGATGAATAATTGCGACAAAAGACGCAAGGTGAAAACAAGCTGATGATTAGAGGGTGAAAATTCAGCGGCGCGGGTCGTACACTGTTACGGGCAAAAAAAAACGGTACCCTGAGGTACCGTTTTTAGCATCCAATGAGTTCAGGCTCAGACATTATTCACTAATGTTTGCACGATCTCGTAGCTCTTTTCCTGGTTTAAAGTGGGGAACGTATTTACCTTCCAGTTCCACTTTGTCACCCGTTTTCGGGTTACGGCCAGTACGGGGAGCACGATAGTGCAGAGAGAAACTGCCGAATCCCCGGATTTCGATACGCTCACCCTGTGCCAGGGTCGATGCCATATGTTCAAGCATCTCTTTTACAGCATCTTCAACAGCCTTAGCCGGAATATGTGTTTGCTGGCTGGCAAGGCGTTCGATCAACTCTGACTTAGTCATGAATCCTCCGGTTAATTCCTTTATGGAACATTTGACAGCTGACCTGAGCGGACAACAACCGCGGGTTGTTGTCCGTCATTTCAGGCAGATTACTCGCCTTTAGATGCTGCTTTGAAAGCTTCAGCCATTGCGTTAGAGAAGTTGCTTTCGTCAGACTGTTTGTTGTTAACAGTTGCGATTGCATCTTTCTCGTCAGCTTCGTCTTTTGCACGAACAGACAGGCTTACAACACGGTTTTTACGATCAACACCGGTGAATTTAGCTTCAACTTCGTCGCCGACATTCAGAACCAGAGTTGCATCTTCAACGCGGTCACGTGAAGCTTCAGAAGCGCGCAGGTAACCTTCAACGCCGTCAGCTAACTCAACTGTAGCACCTTTCGCATCAACTGCCGTAACTTTACCAGTCACGATCACGCCTTTCTTGTTCAGGGTGATGTAGTTGTTGAAAGGATCTTCAGCCAGTTGCTTAACGCCTAAAGAGATACGCTCACGTTCTGCATCGACCTGCAGTACAACAGCGGCGATTTCGTCGCCTTTCTTGTACTCACGCACGGCTTCTTCGCCGGTCGCGTTCCAGGAGATGTCTGACAGGTGAACCAGACCGTCGATACCACCGTCCAGGCCGATGAAGATACCAAAGTCAGTGATTGACTTGATTTTACCTTCAACGCGATCGCCTTTGTTGTGAGTTTCTGCGAACTGCTGCCATGGGTTAGATTTACACTGCTTCAGACCCAGGGAGATACGACGACGTTCTTCGTCGATGTCCAGAACCATAACTTCAACAACATCACCCACGTTAACAACTTTAGATGGGTGAATGTTTTTGTTAGTCCAGTCCATTTCAGAAACGTGTACCAGACCTTCAACGCCTTCTTCGATTTCTACGAAGCAGCCGTAATCAGTCAGGTTGGTCACGCGCCCCGTCAGACGGGTACTCTCAGGGTAACGCTTAGCGATAGCAACCCAAGGATCTTCGCCCAGCTGTTTCAGGCCCAGAGATACACGGGTACGCTCGCGGTCGAACTTCAGCACTTTAACAGTGATTTCGTCGCCAACGTTGACAATTTCGCTTGGATGTTTAACACGTTTCCACGCCATATCAGTGATATGCAGCAGGCCGTCAACACCACCCAGATCAACGAATGCACCGTAGTCAGTCAGGTTCTTAACGATACCTTTAACTTCCATGCCTTCCTGCAGGTTTTCCAGCAGTTGATCACGTTCAGCACTGTTCTCAGATTCGATAACCGCACGGCGGGAAACCACCACGTTGTTACGTTTCTGATCAAGCTTGATTACTTTGAATTCAAGCTCTTTGCCTTCCAGGTGCAGAGTATCACGAACCGGACGCACATCTACCAGTGAACCTGGCAGGAACGCACGAATACCGTTCAGCTCAACAGTGAAGCCGCCCTTGACTTTGCCGTTGATAATACCGGTAACAGTTTCAGCTTCTTCATACGCTTTTTCCAGCGTGATCCAAGCTTCGTGACGTTTAGCTTTTTCACGGGACAGCAGCGTTTCACCGAAGCCGTCTTCTACAGCATCCAGGGCTACGTCAACTTCGTCGCCTACCTGGATTTCCAGTTCGCCAGCTGCGTTTTTGAACTGCTCTGCAGGAATTGCAGATTCAGATTTCAGACCCGCATCAACCAGAACGATGTCTTTGTCGATAGCAACAACAACACCACGAACAATGGAACCCGGACGGGTTTCGATTTCTTTCAGGGACTCTTCAAAGAGTTGAGCAAAAGATTCAGTCATATTGATAATCTTCAGGATTCTTCAATTTAACGTCCATCTGACATCATTGTCGGATGGGGTTGTTTCACATACCCCGCACCATCCGTGGTACGGGGGTAAAGCATTCTGTCGGCGCGCTGGCCAGAACTCAAACGAGATCTTTCAACCGTGACCTGGCATATTCAAGTGTTTTTTCAATCACTTGCTCAATAGTCATGCCAGTAGAATCAATAACCAATGCATCCGCCGCAGGCACCAGCGGAGCCACGGCACGGTTACGATCACGGTCGTCCCGTTCTTTTATCTCAGATAAAAGGCGCTCAAAGTTAACACTAAAGCCCTTTTCCTGCAACTGTAGCATACGCCGTTCTGCTCTTTCTTCGGCGCTGGCATCGAGGAAAATCTTCACTGCGGCTTCAGGAAACACGACCGTTCCCATGTCACGGCCATCAGCAATCAGCCCCGGCGCTTCTTTAAAAGCCCGCTGCCGCCGTAAAAGAGCTTCCCGCACCCGCGGGAACGCTGCGACTTTAGACGCCGTATTACTGACATCCTGGGTACGGATTTCGCTGGTCACCTCTTCACCTTCCAGAATAACCTGCAGCTCACCGTCAACGGAGAGAAAACGCACATCAAGATGCGCTGCAATCGGAACCAGCGCTTCTTCCGAGCTGATATCCACGCGATGATGTAACGCCGCCAGGGCCAGCACCCGATAAATCGCGCCGGAGTCCAGTAAATGCCATTGCAGTTTCTCAGCAATCGCTTTACACAGCGTGCCTTTCCCGGCCCCACTCGGGCCATCAATCGTCATCACCGGGACCGTTGTCATTATAATCTCCTTTATCGCTGATCTGGATTTCTCAGCATATAAATACACCGTTTGCCTTAAGTATACCTGTGGCGAACGGAAGTCGCAGTGACTTATTCCGCCACAGGGGCAAAAAAACAGAGTTTTCAGCTAAGACGGCAACCACCGGGTGAGATAAACCCGGCGCAACCGGACTAAATACAGACCAGAACAGAGAAAGTCCACTGATAATTAATGACTGACAGCAGCCAGCTGGTGGAAATAATCAGGGAAAGTTTTTGCTGTACATCCGGGGTCGAGAATAGTGACCGGGGTATCCGACAATGCAACCAGAGAGAAACACATCGCAATACGATGATCATTATAGGTTTCAATGTCTGCATGTTTCAGGGTAGCAGGCGGCGTAATACGAATAAAATCATACCCCTCTTCAACTGTTGCCCCGACCTTACGTAATTCAGCTGCCATGGCCGCAAGCCGGTCGGTTTCTTTTACCCGCCAGTTGTAGATATTCGTCATCAGGGTAGTACCTTCCGCAAACAAGGCAGTGGTGGCAATAGTCATCGCCGCATCAGGGATGTGGTTCATATCCATCTCTATCGCCTTCAGTGCGCCACGGGTACAGGAAATATAATTATCCCCCCATTCAATCACTGCCCCCATTTTTTCCAGCACATCAGCAAAGCGAATATCGCCCTGTACACTGTTGCGGCCAATACCGGTGACACGGACAGTACCGCCTTTAATTGCCGCAGCAGCCAGAAAATAAGAAGCCGATGAGGCATCCCCTTCAACCAGATATTCGCCGGGAGACTGATACTGCTGCCCGCCCTGAATAACAAAACGCTGGTATTGCTGGTTTTCAACCCTGACACCAAAACATTTCATCAGATTCAGCGTGATATCAATATATGGCTTTGAAACCAGTTCACCGGTAATGGTAATGGTTGTCTGTTCACTGGCTAAAGGCGCAGTCATCAGCAACGCAGTCAGAAACTGGCTTGACACACTGCCATCGACACTGATTTCGCCTCCATTGAACCCGCCGTTCAGGCGTAATGGCGGGTAGTTTTCATTTTCCAGATAGCTGATATCAGCTCCCCCCTGACGCAGAGCATCAACCAGGTGACCGATTGGACGTTCTTTCATTCGTGGTTCGCCGGTCAGGATAATATCTTTACCCGCCAGGCTTAAGGCCGCCGCCAGCGGACGCATCGCCGTTCCCGCATTCCCGAGGAATAACTCAACAGGAGCTGCGGCATGTAACGGGCCACCGATCCCGGTGACAACACATTCGGTACGATCTGCAGATAATGTATATTCAATCCCCAGCAAGCTCAGTCCATTAAGCATGTACTTAATGTCATCACTGTCCAGCAGATTCGTCAGGCGGGTCGTTCCTTTGGAAATTGCAGCTAACAATAGCGCGCGGTTTGACACACTTTTCGAGCCGGGTAAATTTACCGTACCGTCAATACGGGCTACAGGTTGTAAGGTCAGAGAATCCGGCATGTCAAAAGTCACTCTTTATAAAAGATCAAAACCCCGCCACTGGCGGGGTAAACAAAAAGGCCAGTAAATCACCACTGGCTTAGCCATGGCGGCGTTCAAAATCGAGCATAAACTCAGTCAGTGCTTTCACACCCGCCAGCGGCATGGCATTGTAAATAGAAGCCCGCATTCCGCCAACCACCCGGTGCCCTTTGAGAGCATGCAGTCCGTGGCTGACAGACTCGTCCAGAAACAGCTTATCCAGCGCGGAATCTGCCAGCTGGAAAGGGATATTCATCCGCGAGCGGTTGCTGTCTGCAACATTATTACGATAGAAATCACTGTGATCAATGGTGCTGTAAAGAAGATCGGCCTTCGCCTGGTTGACTTTATCCATTGCCGCGACGCCGCCCTGCTCTTTCAGCCACTGGAATACCAGTCCGGACAGATACCAGGCAAAAGTTGGCGGGGTGTTAAACATTGAGTTATTTTCTGCCAGCACCGAGTAATCGAAGACAGAAGGCAGATCCTTACGGGCTTTACCCAGCAGGTCTTCACGGACAATAACCAGTGTCAGCCCGGCAGGACCGATATTTTTCTGGGCGCCGGCATAAATCACCCCGTAGCGGCTGACATCGATCTCACGGGATAAAATGGTGGAGGAGAAATCAGCGACCACTATTTTATCGCCGAAATCCGGCTGCTCATCAATCGCGGTACCATCGATGGTTTCATTCGGGCAGTAATGCACATAAGCAGCGTTATCATTCAGCTGCCATTGGCTCATGGGTAATAACGCAGTTTTACCTTCTTCAGTGACTTTAATATCAATAATATTCGGGGTACAAAATTTAGCGGCTTCTTTAACCGCACTGTGCCCCCAGTAACCACCATCAATATAGTCAGCCTGGCTGGCACCATTCAGTAAATTACCGGGTACTGCCGCAAACTGACCACGGCCACCACCGTGGCAGAACAATACTTTATAATTGGACGGGATTTTTAATAAATCCCGGAAGTCCTGCTCTGCCGTTTCAGCAACGCTGATAAATTCTTTGCTGCGATGGCTGATTTCCATTACTGAAGTGCCCAGACCCTGCCAGTTAACCAGATCCTGCTGTGCACGACGAAGTACTTCTGCTGGCAACATTGCCGGGCCAGAACTAAAATTATACACCTGCGTCATTTATACTCACCATGGTTACATCGAAACGATTATCAGATACCTGTCGGTTGTATCACTGCCTGAAAAACGCTGCAATAATTAATCGGTCTGCAGGACGATTTTTATGACTCTCCGGTTAATCCCCTGACCCTGATGTTTATTTTTTTCCGGACAACGGCTTATTTCGGCTCCGGGTAACGGAGTTATAACGGGGAGATTTTACTGTCGGCTGATAGCGGTCATCGTATAAATTCCGTATCATTACCCCAACACATCTGTTTATCACTCCCCGGGAGAACGCGGCACTATGACGCAAACATTTATACCAGGCAAAGATGCCGCTTTAGAAGACTCTATTTCACGGTTTCAGCATAAGCTACAGTCTTTAGGGTTTACTATTGAAGAAGCTTCATGGCTGAATCCGGTTCCGAATGTCTGGTCAGTCCATATCCGCGATCGTGACTGTCCTCTGTGTTTTACCAATGGCAAAGGTGCCAGCAAAAAAGCCGCCCTGGCTTCTGCGTTAGGTGAATATTTTGAACGGTTATCAACGAACTATTTCTTTGCCGATTTCTGGCTGGGTGAAACGGTCGCTGGCGGTGACTTTGTCCATTATCCGAATGAGAAATGGTTCCCGCTGACTGAAGACGACGATTTACCGGAAGGACTGCTGGACCCTGCACTGCGTAAGTTCTATGACCCGGACAATGTCCTCGGTGCCAGCCTGCTGGTTGATCTGCAGTCAGGTAACGATGACCGGGGAATCTGCGCACTGCCGTTTATCCGTCAGTCAGACAAGCAGACCGTCTATATTCCGATGAATATTATCGGTAATTTATATGTATCCAATGGTATGTCAGCCGGTAATACCGCCAGTGAGGCACGGGTTCAGGGTCTTTCGGAAGTCTTTGAGCGTTACATTAAAAACCGTATTATCGCTGAATCAATCAGCCTGCCGGAAATTCCACAGACAGTCATGGCCCGTTATCCGGCGGTTATCGAAGCTATTGCACAACTGGAAGCCGAAGGTTTCCCGATTTTTGCCTACGACGCCTCGCTGGGCGGCCAGTATCCGGTGATCTGTGTGGTGTTATTTAATCCGGAAAATGGTACCTGTTTTGCTTCTTTCGGCGCCCATCCTGATTTCGGCGTCGCGCTGGAACGCACCGTTACGGAACTATTACAGGGCCGCAGCCTGAAAGATCTGGATGTGTTTACTCCGCCAACCTTTGATGATGAAGAAGTCGCAGAACACACTAACCTGGAAACACATTTTATCGATTCCAGCGGCCTGATCTCCTGGGATATGTTCAAAGATACTCCTGATTATCCGTTCGCTGACTGGTCCTTTTCCGGTACCACCGAACAGGAATTTTCGACACTGATGAATATTTTCCGTGCCGAAAATAAAGAAGTGTATATTGCCGACTATGAACATCTGGGCGTATATGCCTGCCGGATTATTGTTCCCGGCATGTCTGATATTTATCCGGCCGAAGATTTATTGCTGGCTAACAACAATATGGGATCCGGTTTCCGTGAAACTTTCCTTAGTTTACCGGGCAGCGAATGGCAACCTCAGGACTACCTTGAACTGATTACGCAGATGGATGACGAAGGCCTGGACGATTTTACCCGGGTACGCGAACTGCTGGGTCTGGCGACGGGCAAAGATAATGGCTGGTCAACCCTGCGCGTCGGTGAACTTAAAGCTATGCTGGCACTTGCCGGAGGCGATCTCGACCAGGCATTGATCTGGACCGAGTGGACCATTGAATTTAACAATTCAGTCTTCAGTGCCGAACGGGCTAATTACTACCGCTGCCTGCAGACATTACTGTTGCTGTCACTGGAAGATGAGCGGACCCCCGGCGAATATCTGACCGCCTTTAACCGTATGTACGGCAGCGATGCGGTAGAAGCTGCGTCTGCGGCAATCAGTGGCGAAGAACCTTTTTATGGGCTGCAGAAAGTTGACTTGTCTCTGACTGCTTTCCCTGCCCATCAGTCTTTACTGGCGGCTTATGAGAAACTTCAGGCCGCAAAACGTCAGTACTGGTCAGAAAATTAAGTCTCCGCCGATTCTTTGTTAAAAAAATATTTACAGCGCCTTCGACCGGCGCTGTTTTTTTGCCCCGTCTGTTTATATTTAGCTGTAGCTCCCTCTCCCGGCGCATAATCATGCCGTTTTTAGTCTTTATTGTTTAATCATCTGGCGACAATACCCGGTTAATCAAAAAATAAAATAGTTATTAAAATAAATTTTAACCTTTATTTTCAATGCATTATGATATATCACTGACCAAAAAAGACAGTTTTAGCAGACCAGCAACGGTTAAAAGTGATCCAGGTCAATTCTCACAAACAGGCCATTTGATACTCTGGGCACAGCGAAAACTCTGAGGGGATTTGTGTGAAAACGGACAATCCTTTTGATCTGTTAATGCCGGCAGCAATGGCAAAAGTTGCCGAAGAAGCAGGTGTCTATAAGGCATCAAAACCACCATTAACCACCTTTTTCCTGGCAATTAATGCAGGTGTTTTTATCTCCATCGCCTTCACTTTTTATATTACCGTCACTACCGGTAGCAGCGAATTACCTTATGGTATTTCGCGACTGATTGGCGGACTCTGTTTCTCTCTCGGGTTGATTCTGGTGGTCGTCTGTGGTGCTGATTTATTCACTTCAACCGTTCTTATTGTGGTTGCCAAAGCCAGTGGGCGTATCAGCTGGGCTCAGCTCACGCGCCACTGGATTATCGTCTATTTCGGAAACCTGTTTGGCGCGTTACTGTTTGTGGCGCTGATTTGGTTATCTGGTGAACATCTGGTGGCTAATGGATTATGGGGCCTCAATGTACTGCAGACAGCCGATCATAAAATGCACCATACATTTGTCGAAGCCGTTGCCCTGGGAATTCTGGCCAACTTACTGGTTTGTCTGGCCGTATGGATGAGCTATTCCGGTCGTTCACTGACAGATAAAACCCTTGCCATGATCCTGCCGGTGACTATGTTTGTTTCCAGCGGGTTTGAACACAGTATTGCCAATATGTTTATGATTCCGATGGCTATTGTCATTAAAGATTTTGCTTCTGCTGATTTCTGGCAACTGACCAGTACCACAGCCGGACAATTTTCCACACTGACTCCCTGGCAATTTATTACCGATAATCTTATTCCCGTTACTCTGGGGAATATTATTGGTGGCGGTTTATTAGTAGGGCTCACGTACTGGATTATTTACTTGCGTAAAGATAATAGTGAAAACTAATTTATCAATACTACACTGAACATAGATTTTGTACCGGCAGGTCACGTACCGCTGCCCGTACGCTGAATTCAACTTAACAAGGCAGGTATCTCATGACTGAACTTAATGAAAAAATGAACCAGGCGTGGCAGGGGTTTGCAGCCGGTGAATGGCAAACCAGCGTTAACGTCCGCGATTTTATTCAGAAAAACTATACACCTTATGAAGGCGATGAAGCCTTCCTCAGCAACGCAACAGATGCCACAACCACATTGTGGGATAAGGTTATGGAAGGTATTAAAATCGAAAACCGGACCCATGCACCGGTCGATTTTGATACGGATCTGGCTTCAACAATTACTTCCCACGACGCAGGCTATATCAACAAGTCACTGGAAAAAATTGTCGGTCTGCAAACGGAAGCGCCCCTGAAACGTGCCATTATTCCCTACGGTGGTATCCGTATGGTTGAAGGCTCCTGTCAGGTATATGGCCGTGAACTCGATCCGACACTGAAAAAAATATTTACTGAATACCGTAAAACACATAACCAGGGTGTGTTCGATGTCTACACACCGGATATTATGCGTTGCCGTAAGTCCGGAATTCTGACCGGCCTGCCGGATGCCTATGGTCGCGGCCGTATTATCGGTGATTATCGCCGTGTTGCACTCTACGGTATTGATGCACTGATGAAAGATAAACTGGCCCAGTTTGGCTCACTGCAAAGTGACCTCGAACAGGGTAATGCTCTCGAAGAAACTATTCGTCTGCGCGAAGAAATTTCAGACCAGTATCAGGCTCTGAAAGATATGAAAGAAATGGCCAGCCGTTATGGTCTGGATATCGCCTCTCCGGCGACGAATGCCCGTGAAGCTGTGCAATGGACTTATTTCGGTTATCTGGCTGCCGTAAAATCACAGAATGGTGCGGCTATGTCATTCGGCCGTGTTTCAACCTTCCTGGATATCTATATTGAACGAGACCTGCAGGCGGGCATTCTGAGCGAAGATGAAGCACAAGAGCTGATTGACCACCTGGTGATGAAACTGCGGATGGTTCGGTTCCTGCGTACCCCGGAATACGATGAACTGTTCTCCGGCGACCCGATCTGGGCAACCGAGTCACTGGCAGGTATGGGACTGGATGGCCGGACGCTGGTCACTAAAAGTACATTCCGCTTCCTCAATACCCTCTATACCATGGGGCCTTCACCTGAACCGAATATGACTATTCTGTGGTCAGAACAATTACCACTGAATTTCAAAAAATATGCGGCTAAAGTGTCCATCGATACGTCATCTATCCAGTATGAAAATGATGACCTGATGCGGCCTGACTTTAACAGTGATGACTATGCCATTGCCTGTTGTGTCAGCCCGATGATCGTCGGCAAACAGATGCAGTTCTTTGGTGCCCGCGCTAACCTGGCGAAAACCATGCTGTACGCGATTAACGGCGGGATGGATGAAAAACTGAAAATTCAGGTCGGCCCCAAAGAGGCCCCGATTACCGATGAGATCCTCGACTTCGATACTGTGATGGCCCGTATGGATCATTTTATGGACTGGCTGGCAACCCAGTACGTCACAGCGCTGAACGTCATTCACTATATGCACGATAAATACAGCTATGAAGCTGCTTTAATGGCTCTGCATGACCGTGATGTTTACCGCACTATGGCATGTGGTATCGCAGGACTGTCAGTCGCGGCTGACTCCCTTTCTGCAATTAAATATGCCAAAGTTAAACCGGTTCGTGACGAAAATGGCCTGGCTATTGATTTCGAAATCGAAGGTGAGTATCCGCAATTCGGGAATAATGATGCACGGGTCGATGAACTGGCCTGCGATTTAGTTGAACGTTTTATGAAAAAAATTCAGAAACTGAAAACTTACCGTAACGCGGTTCCGACCCAGTCAGTACTGACCATCACCTCAAATGTGGTTTACGGTAAAAAAACAGGTAATACTCCTGATGGCCGCCGTGCCGGAGCACCATTCGGTCCCGGCGCGAACCCGATGCATGGACGTGACCAGAAAGGTGCTGTCGCTTCCCTGACATCAGTGGCAAAACTGCCCTTTGCCTACGCTAAAGATGGTATTTCTTATACCTTCTCTATTGTCCCTAACGCGCTGGGTAAAGATGATGATATCCGTAAAGCTAACCTTGCAGGACTGATGGATGGATATTTCCATCATGAAGCCGCTATCGAGGGCGGACAGCACCTGAATGTCAATGTAATGAACCGTGAGATGTTGCTGGAAGCGATGGATAATCCGGAAAAATATCCACAGCTGACCATCAGGGTTTCGGGGTATGCTGTTCGCTTTAATTCACTGACCAAAGAACAACAGCAGGACGTTATTACCCGTACGTTCACTCAATCAATTTAATACTGGTTAACCAGGTTAAAAAGGCTCCCGGCCGGGAGCCTTTTTACTCTTCCTGTTTTATGCTGAATATAACAGCAACTTATAAACACCTGTCAATGCCGGCCTGCGAGATTACCGCAGCTCACCCCGGAGGAACCATCGCATGTCAGTCACTGGTCATATTCACTCTGTCGAATCCTGTGGTACCGTCGACGGACCAGGTATTCGCTTTATCGTTTTTTTTCAGGGTTGCCTGCTACGCTGCCTGTATTGCCATAACCGTGATACCTGGGATACTCATGGCGGCCAGGAAGTTACCGTACAAGAACTTATGGATGACCTGCTTTCCTATAAACACTATATTGCCGCCTCCGGTGGCGGGGTTACCGCGTCAGGCGGTGAGGCTATTTTGCAGGCTGAGTTTGTCCGCGACTGGTTCAGAGCCTGTAAACAGGCGGGTATCGATACCTGTCTGGACACCAATGGGTTTGTCCGCCGCTATGATCATGTAATCACTGAACTGATGGAGGTCACCGATCTTGTCATGCTGGATCTGAAGCAAATGGATGATCAGATACATCAGAAACTGACCGGTGTTTCAAACCACAGGATGCTGGAGTTCGCAGAATATCTGCATAAAACCGGTAAACGCACCTGGATACGTTATGTGGTCGTGCCCGGGTACACAGATGATGATCAGTCTGCGCACCGGCTGGGGCAGTTTACTGCTGCAATGGACAATATCGAAAAAATAGAATTACTGCCCTATCATGAACTGGGTAAACATAAATGGACAGCAATGGGCGAAAAATATCCGCTGGAAGGAGTAAGTCCTCCGCCGAAAGAAACCATGGAACGGGTAAAATCAATTATTGCCAGTTACGGCCATAACGTTATTTACTGAATATGCAGGGGCCGCTGGCCCCTTCTTCAGACACAAGCGTATCCGCCTTACGCATGAGCGACCGGTGTTGTCTGATGATCCGCTTTACGCAGTAACATCAGCAGATAGACAAACGAGACTGCCGCAATCATGGTAAACAACACATTATCCGTGAAATGCTCCATCAGTAATGATGTCATTCCCGGCCCGACCAGACTGCCGACTGTATAGCTGAGTAACAGGGTCTGATTCATTGCAATCAGCTCATGATGCGCAACTTTTTCACATGCCCAGGACATAGCCACCGGATACAACGTAAAACAGGAGCATCCCAGAATAAACAAAGCAGGCACCATTGCCAGCTGAGTTAACATTCCTAATGCACCCAGTATCACCATAAAGACCTGCACACGCAGTACCATCAGACGACCAAAACGGTCGGCCAGTCGGCCTACAGGCCATTGTCCGAGAATAGCCGCACTGACCAGTAATGCCATCCAGTAACCCACGTTCGCATCGCTCATACCTTTGTGAGACAGGTATAATGGTAACAGTCCATACAGCGAGCCCAGTACAACGCCTGAAAGAATACAGCCGTTAATACCCAAACGTGATGAATGGCGGGAAAACATTTCACGGATATTCGGCGAGGCTGAATTTTCTGCGACTTCAGGCGGGTTAATCCGCGCAAAAAATAACGGCAGTACAGCGACCATAATGCACACCACCAGCAGAGGTATCATAAATCCGGCGGCATCAGAAACCAGACTGACCAGTAACTGCCCCAGCACTGTGGCGATATAATAAACAATCATATACGCAGCCAGCAGCCGGCCACGATTGCGTAAGGTCCCTGAACAGAGCAAAGCGCTTTCAACAACCACCCAGATAAGGGCACATCCGGTACCTGCCAGAAAACGCCATACTGTCCAGCCAGTAAAACCACCGGCGATTAATAAAGCGCAGGTCGCCACAGCAAAAATTGCGGTCGCTATATAATAGCTGCGGTTAAAACCGAGGGTTGTGATAACTTTCCCTGCAATCACCGTCCCGAGTAAATTGCCGGTAAAAAAAGCAGAACTCACCACACCCACCTGCCAGGTAGCAAATTGGTCATGGGTCAGCCAGAGAGGCACCAGTGTATTTAACACCGCAATTGCGATGGTCAATAACAGCAGACCGGAGAGCAGAAGCAATACAGGACGGGACCATGCAGACATAGCCATAACCACAAAGAAAGTAATAATTGTGGCGAATAATGGCACTACTATTTTTAAAGTCAATTAGCAAAAAACAGCAGAGCATTTTTTGCTGAAAAAAGAAATTTAAACCGCGGGGAAAGATTATTCAGGAGTTATAAATTTATTGTTTAATCCTTTTTTATATATAGAGCAGCAAACCCTGTATCCCGTATTTTAAAGCCACAGGGAATGATCTTCAGCAGGTCAGGAGAGCACATATCCGTAATCAGTAACTGACCTCCACCCGGCGGTATTGTGGCTGATGATCGTAAGTTTCAGCTTGCTGATGCACCCGCACCAGATAGGTGACGGAACGGGGACATTGCACGTTTACCTGCGGGCTATCAGCAGATGAAGCTACAGACATCGCGCAACGGTTAACCACTTGCAAACGAATATTTATACCAGCGTCAGTGAGTGCCGCCGTTACAGGGAAAACGAGACCAGCCAACACCAAGGCTAAAAATAACCGCACGCCTGCCAATAACCGATTACTGCACAGATTTCGCATACCCCTTCTCCTTTGCAATCACTGCGTAAGGCTTATGCTTTCCCGAAATGAAAATAAAACCACAACTGGCAATCTTTTCTATCTGTAACAACAGGTATACAAGGGTTCTGTAGCCGTATCAAATGAAAGTAAGAGACTAAATGACCGGAATCATATTAACCGGGGGAGATGATGACTGAGTGACTAAAAATCCATCAGAAAAATAAAGAATGGTGATAAATAATACCGAAGAAGTAAGCGCACAACAGAGAAATGTTGTGCACTCAGAAAACAGTTAATAGCGGAGGGTGACTGTCACTGTATCTGTATAGTTGCCCGCTGTCGGCCAGTTCTGGTCAGGCAGCACCCCGTAAACGATAAGGTTCTGACTGTTCCCGGTCGCGGAACGGACTGTCTGAGTATTAGTATCATTCCAGACCACACTGTGAGCCGCATCCTGGTAAAGCTGATAAGACACACACTGGTTATCTGCGGTATTACATAACTGACGGACCGATTGCTGGCTATGCAGCCCGTTGCCTAATGCTACCGAGAAAGAAGTGTTCACCGGGCAGGTCACTGACAGGGTCGAGATAGCCGTTGCCGATAATTGCGGTGATAACGCCGGGCTATGCTGGCCAAAATCAAGATCGCTGACCTGATCAAGCGTACAGCCTTGTTTTACTGAGGCAGTCGCTGAAACAGAAATTCTGTTCTGAGAGTAGGTATTGGGCATCGCTGCACAGGAAGGCAGCTGATTTCTGCTGCTAGCAAAGGCATATTTGTAATAGGCGAAAAAATTATATTTATAATAATCCATTGCGGTCAGTTTAGTCTGCCCCGCCAGAATACGGCCAGTCAGTATAAAGCTGCCGGATGCACTTTGCCCTGAGGGTACAGCCATATCAAACTGTGCAAATACGGAACTATTAGCACTCAGGGCCGTCTCCGGACTGTCTGACGGATAAACATTAAAATACAAAGGGTAACCACTGATACCATTCGGGTTCATGGCGACCGGTGCATTTTCATCTATAAAATTCAGGCACAGCCGGATGTAATCTGTTGACGGATCATAGCTGTTACAAGTAATACCGATCTGTGCTGTTGATGACACTGCCTGGCCGGGAGTTACGGTGCCAAAGTTGTACCCTGCCCCGTCACCGGTCCAGCAATGGGGATCTGCGGAGGCGCTGGCCGAAAAAAACAATCCGCCAGACAGCACCAGTAAAAAAATGAATATCCGGGTTACTGGCATACTGCCTCCATAGTAGTTATCGCTTTTCCTGCCGGCAGCTGCGCGGGCAACCTGATCCGGCATGTGCTGTCGGGTAAATGAACAATGGCAAAACCTTCCGCCGGCGGATTCTCAAGATAAATATTGCCTTCATAACCCACCACCGTTGTGCGGGTTCCCGTTTCGGGTTGCTGTCCGGCGGCGGTAACCACGCTGACAGGTGCAGCAAACGGCAGTGCTTTACCCTGTGTCTGTTTAACCGTCATCAGTAATGCACGGGCACGATAGATTCGGAAGTGCACCATTGCACCACCACCGCTTTCAGGAATAGCATTATCCTCCGTGTAAAGCGCACGAAAATCATCAGGCAGTGATAATACATCGATACTGATATTGTTACGGTAATAAGGCAGCAGGTTATTAAGAAACAGTTTTCCATCGCGGTCGGTTTTGCCGACTGGCTGATGCTCCAGATAAACCGGGATTCCCGCAATACCGTCGGTATCCACAAGGGCGAAACCATCCCCCAATTGTCGCGTGGCATAAAATGCATTAGCGAACAGACCCGCGGTTCCGGACAGGGAAGCATAATAATTATTCTGCTGACTGTAGCGGTTATAGCCCAATTCCAGGTCACTCCACTCGGTACGCTGGCGATAATCCAGATGCGTTGTGGCATTACTTCCGTTTTGTAGTGATACATCGCCCCCCCAGCCCGGTTTATTCGAAATCACCGATTTCGACCATGTCAGCTGATTGTTTGCAGACTGACTATCCTGCGAATGCTGTACGCTGACATACTGAGTATCTGAAAGGGGAACGCTTACACTGAGATACAGTGTTTTATCATGATCCATTTCCAGCGCCCGGGTGAGGCTGGCGGAAATATTGATATTATGACGGAAGGTTCCTGACCAGGAAAAACCGGCATAACTGCGGGTCTCCCCTGCATATTGACGGTTAATCCAGCTGGCACCTACTGTACCCGCCGCTCCCATGGACCAGCTGATAAAAGCATTGTCTGAACGTGTTGCCAGCTCACCTTCCGTTAATACCGACATGTCACGGTAATGGCTGTCACGGCGGGTATCTGTCAGCGAGAAACTGAGATGGCGGTTGGACCACTGCCAGCCAACTCCCCATTGTTTACCGTTCAGACGGTTATGTCTGCTGGCAGAAATATCTCCGTGGACAATGCCCAGCCACGGGGACAACAGATAATTAGCACCAATACCCCCATTCTGCAACGGTTCACCCTGCTCCGTATGCGCTTCCAGCGTCAGATCATCCCTGAGTCCATAACGTCCGTTACCGGTGACCATTAAGCCCGGGTTATAGCTGAAAGAACGATAACTGTAGTCTTTCCGTAACCAGCCGGCATTAATACTCCAGCTATTCAGCCCGCGAGATAACAGCAAATCGGATCCATAAATATTCAGGTTTACGACACGCTGTTGCCCGTTTATGTCAGTGATAACAACCTGTGCCGAGCTATTACCGGTAAACACCGGAGCCGTATTCAGGGTGAACTGTCCCGGTTCGACATGTTGTGTTGTCTGTCTTATTCCCTGAACATACAAATCGACGGTCGAAGGTAAAGCAACAGTATCGGAAAGAATATCCTGCGTTGAAGTATTAAAGTCGGGTTGCAGTGCGTAATTATGTGCCAGACTGACCCCGGCAAAACGCACACTGTTGGTCCATGACTGGCTGCCCGTATAACTGTCTCCGAGGGTTAAGCTCAGCAGTTTGTCGGTATTATTATAACTCCACGCACTCATCAGCCGCCGGGTTCCGTTATCGGTACCCGTGTCAGAATGATTAAAACGACTGTTAAAGGAAGTACTAAAGTTTCCCGGCCCTATTCCGAAAGAACGCAAGTCTGTATAAGCGCTCAGGCTCTGACTGTAAGGCTGCTCTGCACTATAAAGATTATAATCAAAGGCAATACCTTTGACCCGCGGGGAAAAGTCCTGACGAGTGATCAGTCCGTTAGATTGTGATGTTAACTTCTGATGCCCTGCCAGCCAGTCAACGGTTGCCCGGATATTTAACTGCTGTTGTAAATCATCATAAACCAGAGACAACCCGCCCCCGGAAACCATATCAACGGTATTATCTGCCGTTGCTAATTTATCAGTGCGGATATTCAGCTGCTTAAAATCTTGTGCAGAAATAAAAAAATGATCGCCACTTTTTCGAATCTGAAACAATCCGGGTACCGCAGCATCATTAACACTGACAGTTAAATAAAGAACTTCATCTGATACTGCACAGAAAGACACCGGCAGTAAAAACACTGCACTTAGCAGAGATAATTTACGGGCTGACAACTGGTACGGTCTGAGTCTCTGCATTATCATTTACATTGAAAGTAAGTGTTGAACCGGAATAATGTCCTTTGGGCAATGTCCACGAACGAGTGCTCTTTGCTAACACATACCCCAGCAACCCTTTATTTACAGGATAATGATGACCAGCCGATGATAATACGACATTACTTAATTTCAGGTGCTGTGAACTGTTATTTTCTATCCACAGGCGTTCAGGCACTGCCGATGTATCCAGATGAAATACAACCTGGCTGAGATTTATTACAGATGCGGGCGTATTAATAAACACCGGCAGATCATAACGGAGCAAAAACCTGACGGTCTGATTGCCATTCTGTGACGTTCCCGGCAACTCATCAACAACCAGCCGGTATGCCTGTTCTGCACCGCCAGCCGGAGGCACCGGCAATATCACCCTTAACAACTGCTGTTTTCCCGGCGGAATAGCCGTGATCGGCGGACTCACCAGTAACGAATGAGTCTCGCTCAGGACATCACTGCCGTTTTTCTGAGTCCACTGATAAACCCTGACCTGGGCACTGATAGGATCAACGCCGGTATTATTTACATAAATAGCTTTAACGTTCTCGCCGACAGAGAAATTAATATTTACCGGGTATACCTGTAAACTGGCAGCATAAGTCAGCGGAGAAATTAAAAAATAAATAATCAGTGCGCTATAAAAATATATTTTCCCGGTCATAGGTCCGCCGAGCCTTAGTAATTAACTGTCAGCGTAACTTTATCGGTATAATCACCAACCGGGGCAGTCTGCAATGACGTTCCGTTGATGACACCGTAGATATTAACAGGCTGTGCTATCCCGGTCCCCGTTCCGGAAGTCGATGCCACACTGGCACTCAGATTTGTCTGGTGATTGGCATCTGCATAAATAGCATAAGATACTTTATCGCCTTTAGTATCAGACAAATTATACCCACTATTACTGGCAGCAGTTATATTGTAAGCCGTATCTTTAGTACAGGTCACGCTCCCGGTTGCTGTTCTGGATACATCACCGGCATTACTGTTCTGGGTACCAAAATCAAGATCACCCATACTAATAGTACAGGCCTTCTGCACCGTTAATTTCACATTCATATTTGCTGTAGCCGAACTGGTATCAGCATGAGCCATAACAGAAAAAAGTAATGCTGAACTTAAAGACGAAAGTACTAATGATTTCTTTAACATATCTATCTCTTTTTATTATTGATATTAAAAGCAGAGTTTTTATCCGGCTGATATAAAGCAACGCTATATAAGCGCGGCTGCATTATACGCCGCGCAATTAAAAATCCAATGTTGTAAAAGACAGACATTACACATTAATAGATTAAATACAAACATCTGCAAATAAAACAACTCACAGCATAAAAACCCACAAACGTTAAGATTAAAGGTTTTATGTTTCTATACTTCGGAGAATTCCGATATAAAACACCAAAAATAAGGGAATGGTAATTGATAGGTTAAAACATTCAGATATGGAGGACAGTCTTTTTACCCTCACTTAATATATTATAATTATTAATTATCTCGCTAAGGTATCACGACTATAGGTAACTATAAACCGGTCACTTAATCGCATATCCATATGATAAATAAAAATTAAATATTTCCCACGGCAGGCCGGACACCCTGTCAGGGTCAGGCAGCTAATAATATCACATTGTTATTAGTTCCCGGTGTTTTTATCAACATGAATAAGACAACAGCGCCTGCTAACTAATAATCCGGCCCGACAGGTTGGTCTTCATCAGCCAGGCAGTCTTTGTCCTGTTCAGGCTAAGAGGAGAGATAAAAAAAAACCTGCCACTAAATACCGGCAGGTTTTTTTCAGAGAATACGGCATTAGCCGATAAATTCCAGATTATTCATATAAGGGCGCAGTACCCCGGGTACCTGAATTCGCCCATCAGCCTGCTGATAATTTTCCAGCACCGCGACCAGAGTACGGCCCACAGCCAGCCCGGACCCATTCAGGGTATGTAATAAACGGGTCTTTTTATCATTTTTGCTCCGGCAGCGTGCCTGCATACGGCGGGCCTGGAAGTCCATCATGTTGGAACAGGAAGAAATTTCACGATAGGTATTCTGTGCCGGTAACCAGACTTCAAGGTCATAAGTTTTGCTGGCCCCGAAGCCCATATCACCGGTACAGAGCAGCATTTTCCGGTAAGGGAGGTTCAGTAATTGCAATACTTTTTCTGCGTGCCCAGTCAGTTCTTCCAGTGCCTGCATTGAATTTTCAGGAGCCACTATCTGCACCATTTCAACTTTATCGAACTGGTGCATACGGATTAACCCACGGGTGTCGCGGCCATAAGATCCGGCTTCAGCACGGAAACACGGAGTATGCGCAGTCATTTTAATCGGCAGCGCATCTTCATCGATGATTTCATTACGCACCAGATTAGTTAACGGAACTTCTGCCGTCGGAATCAATGCATAACTGCTGCTGTCAGCTTCTTCTTCAAGCGGACGGGTATGAAACAAGTCATTACCGAATTTGGGCAACTGACCGGTACCATATAATGAGTCATGGTTAACCAGATAAGGCACATACATTTCTGTATATCCATGCTGGCTGGTATGCAAATCCAGCATAAACTGACTTAATGCGCGGTGCATACGGGCAATCTGCCCTTGCATCACCACAAACCGGGATCCGGTCAGTTTAACTGCAGAGGCGAAATCCATCCCGCCAGCCAGTTCACCCAGGTCTACATGATCCCGGACGGTGAAATCAAAGGTCGCCGGTGTTCCCCAGCGGCTGACTTCCTGGTTATCACTGTCATCTTTCCCCTGAGGTACAGCTTCGGCAGGCAGGTTCGGTAATACCAGACAGAAATCACGAATTTCGGTCTGAAGCGCCTCCAGCTCAGCTTTCGCTGTATCCAGACGCTCACCCAGTTCATTCACTTCCTTACGCAATGGCTCGATATCTTCCCCACGCGCCTTGGCCTGACCGATGGATTTGGATCGTGAATTGCGTTCAGCCTGAAGGTTCTCTGTTTCTACCTGCAGTACTTTACGACGTTCCTCCAGAGAACGTAACATTTCAACATCCAGAGTAAATCCCCGGCGTGCCAGTTTTTCTGCAACTGCGTCTGGCTCATTACGCAGCAGATTGGGATCGAGCATGCTAATCCTGTGTATGAGTTAATGGATTGAATATTCGTTGGATGTTTCCAACAAAACGACATAATGTTGCTACTCACCTTACCGCAATGTTTTTGTCAGCGGTAGCGTTTTGTCGGGCTATTTTGGTCCTGTTCGGCCAGCCATGCCAGCTTTTCTGCGATTTTAGTCTCAAATCCGCGCTCAACTGGTGAATAATAGTGCGAACCTGCCATTTCAGGAGGAAAGTAATTTTCTCCGGCGGCATAGGCATTAGGTTCATTATGTGCGTAGCGATACTCTTTGCCCAGCCCCATCTCTTTCATCAGCCTGGTCGGCGCATTACGTAAATGTTCGGGAACATCATAATCAGGATGTTCTCTGGCAGCACGCATGGCGGCATTAAACGCACTATAGACGGCATTACTTTTCGGAGCACAGGCCAGATAAACAGTCGCCTGCGCTATTGCCCGTTCACCTTCTGCCGGCCCTACCCTGGTAAAGCAATCCCATGCCGCTAACGCCACCTGCATCCCTCTGGGATCAGCATTACCGACATCTTCTGACGCTATTGCCAGCAAGCGCCTGGCAACGTAGAGGGGGTCGCCCCCTGCAGTAATAATCCGCGCATACCAGTACAAAGCTGCATCCGGAGCCGAACCCCGTACCGATTTATGCAGAGCAGAAATAAGATCATAAAAACGATCGCCCTTATTATCGAAGCGGGCCGATCGCTCACCGGCAACTTCAGTCAGTAACTCAGCCGTCAGCAGACGTTGCCCCTGTGCATCCGGTTCAGCCATATCAGACATCATTTCTATGGTATTCAGGGCTCTGCGGGCATCCCCGTTAACCAGTTCCGCAATCATCCGTCGAGTTTCCCGCGGCAGTACAATGTTCTGTCCCCCCAGCCCGCGGCGGCTATCTTCCATGGCATGGCTGATAACCTGTTCAATATCTTCTGCGGTCAGAGACTTCAGTAAATATACCCGTGCCCGTGACAACAGTGCTGAATTAAGCTCAAAGGAAGGGTTTTCGGTCGTTGCCCCGATAAAAGTAATGGTGCCGTCTTCAATATGGGGCAGAAAGGCATCCTGCTGACTTTTATTGAAACGGTGAACTTCATCAACAAATAAAATCGTCCTGCGACCTGTTTGCCGGCTCTGTCTGGCCCTTTCAATCGCTTCGCGAATCTCTTTTACCCCGGAGGTTACCGCCGATATCCGTTCCACACTGGCATCCGCGTAACGGGCGATAATTTCGGCCAGGGTCGTCTTGCCGGTCCCTGGTGGCCCCCACAGGATCATCGAATGCAGATGGCCAGCTTCGATGGCGCGGGGTAAAGGCTTCCCCGCCGCCAGCAAATGCTGCTGACCGCTATACTCTGCCAGTGTCTGTGGCCGCATCCGCGCGGCCAGAGGTTGAAATTCACTGGCAGAAAAATCCAGGGAAAGAGTATCCACTGTCACCTCACTGACGCTGGTCATCCAGCGTAACGCCTTTTGGCGGAGTAAATGTAAATTTGTCAGGGCTTATTGCACCATTTTGCTGGTTTTTCAGCTGATAGCTGGTGCGCTGCCCGTCCTGTTCAACGGCGCTGAATTGCCGGATAGTCCCGTCAGGCGCGACATTTATGGTGAACTGCTTCAGATTACTGTTGTTGTTTTTCGGTGTCAGTTCAAAATTATCCCCCTGCTGGCTGACATTGTAATTTTTCCAGTCCGATGACTGATTACGGGCAATCAGCATAAACGGGGTATTACTGGTGGCGTTTTTCAGCCAGCTGGCCGTCACCTGTTCAACAAACGGGTTATAAAACCATAACGTTTTACCGTCGGAGATAATGGTACTTTCATCAGGGGCTGTCATATGCCAGTTAAACAGGCTGGGACGCTTAACCCACAATTCACCGGCACCATCCTGGACATTATTACCGGAACCATCCGTGACCTTCTGGCTAAACGCGGCATGAAAACTGCTGACTTTATTCAGCCGGGCCTGTAATCCGGCAGCATCATCTGCCAGCACACTGGCTGACATCAGCAAGGTTACGGCACCTGTAGCAAGCAGATATTTTATCATTTCATCTTCTTCCTTATTCTGTTATTCCGATCAGGCATTATTACCCTAGCCACTGTCATATGATTCCGACAGGAGAAAAAACTGAAAGCTGTTAGCCACACTATGGAGATGGTACAGCAGATAAGCAATGGGCCAGAAAACTCTGGCCCATTGCTGGTTAGCTAATATCCCGGTGAATTACATTTCATGGGGCGGAGGTGCCAGAACCTCACGGTTACCGTTATGACCAGGCTCAGAGACAATTCCCTGAGCCTCCATCTGCTCAATAATACGGGCAGCACGGTTATAACCAATACGGAACTGACGCTGGACCCCGGAAATAGAGGCCCGGCGTTTTTCCACTACAAATCCGACCGCCTGGTCAAATAACGGGTCAAGTTCTTCACCATTATTATCACCGCCGCCGGAGCCACTCTCACTCTCATCACCCGCCGTAATACTGTCAATATACTGAGGGCGACCACGGGCTTTCCAGTCCTGCACCACTGCATGAACTTCCTGATCACGAACAAAGGCACCGTGGACACGCACCGGCATCGATGAGTTCGGTGGCATATACAACATATCGCCCATCCCGAGCAGAGATTCAGCGCCAGCCTGATCAAGAATGGTTCTTGAATCTATTTTACTGGATACGGTAAACGCAATACGGGTTGGAATATTAGCTTTAATCAGACCGGTAATAACATCCACCGACGGTCGCTGGGTTGCCAGCACCAGATGTATTCCTGCGGCACGTGCTTTCTGAGCCAGGCGGGCAATCAGTTCTTCAACTTTTTTACCTACGGCCATCATCAGGTCGGCAAACTCATCCACCAGAACCACAATGTAAGGCAGTTTTTCCAGGACCGGTGGCGTCGTGTCCATACTGTCTCCCGGTTTCCAGAACGGATCAGGAATCGGACGCCCCATGGCTTCAGCCTGCTCTACTTTCTCGTTATAACCTGCCAGGTTACGTACTCCCAGCGCGGACATCAGTTTATAACGGCGTTCCATTTCTCCGACACTCCAGCGCAACGCATTGGCTGCATCTTTCATATCGGTAACCACTTCTGTCAGCAAATGAGGTATACCTTCATACACTGAGAGTTCCAGCATTTTAGGGTCGATCATAATAAAACGAACTTCATCAGGTGTTGCTTTGTATAGCATACTGATGATCATCGCATTTACACCAACTGACTTACCTGACCCTGTAGTACCGGCCACCAGCAAATGGGGCATTTTTGCCAGATCAGCCACCACCGGCTGCCCGGCAATATCTTTACCCAGTACGACCGCTAACGGTGACGGATTATCCCGGAATTTTGCACAGTCCAGCACTTCACGCAAATAAACGGTTTGACGATGTTTGTTCGGTAACTCCAGACCGACATAAGGTTTGCCGGGGATAACTTCAACAATACGCACCGCTACCGCCGATAAAGAACGCGCAAGATCCCGCGACAAATTAGAAATTCTGGCAGCTTTCACCCCCGGCGCCAGGTCCAGCTCAAAGCGGGTGATCACCGGTCCGGGAGAAATGCCAACCACTTCCGCTTTCACACGAAAATCGCCCAGCCGTGCTTCGACCAGTTTACCTGTCTGCTCAAGGGCGAACATATCGACCGGTTCTTCCTCCGACGGAGGAGGCGTCAGTAAATCCAGCGTTGGCAGCGGTGTGGATGGTTTTTCCAGCGGCTGTTCATGACGAACCAGGAACGGATGGAACAGGCTTTGCTGCTGGCTGCTGGCTGCCGGTTGTGCTCCCTGAACAGCAGTGGTTTCTGCTGGCTGCGGGGTCACCGCCGGACGGGCAGCAGACAAATTCGGACTGTGCGAATCCACAGGTGCTGACACGGGCATTTCAGGTGCAGCTGCGGGGACTTCCGGTTCTGGTTCAGTCGCAGGGGCGATAGTGAACAAAGGTTCACCGGGCCCCTCATCGACCAGGTCTTTCATCGGCGAAAAGTCGAATGCAGATAATGTTTCAGCGGATACTGATGCTACCGACGGCTCCGGCCCGGCAGGCGTTGGTGCGGGAACATCCCGGTAACGCTGCTGCTGATGCTCGGCAAACTGACGGGCCAGTGCTGCCTGTTGCAACATATCTTCATCCTGAGTCGCATCATCGTCATCTGTATGGCCATAACGCTCAGTTTGTTGTTTTGCGAATGCCTGACCTAATTCTGCCTGTTCAAATGCAGCAGCTTCCTCATCCGTACAGGAGGCATCAAAGCCGCCTGTATGCGCTTTTTCCGCTTCGCGTGCTTTTTCTTCTGCCATCCGCTGTGAGGGCAGTTTAATTCCATAAGACGCCATTTCACGGCGGGTGGGTAAACGCACCGGATTTGGTCGTGGCAACTCAGGCCCGCCAATCCCTTTTTTTACCTGCGGATTGTTGTCACGGGTTTTATCTGCAACCGCTGTCTGAGAGGATAATTTTCCCATACTGGCAGCGACTGCAAACGGTGACTGTCCCGCAGGTTTGACCACTGTCGCAGCAGTTGCAGCAGCAACGGGTTGTTCATGCACAGCAGCTGTTACTGACTCAGCCCGCGCGGCGGTCACAGCCACAGCATCAGGAACGACGACAGATTCAGGGACGTCAAAGTGATAACGCGGTGGCAGTGGTGCTGTTGTTATACTGTCTGTCGGCGCAGTATACGCCTGACGTGCAACAGCAGGCTCCGGCCGGGACGGGGATGGATGTTTCTGTGTAGCAGCACCCTCGTTTGTTTCAGGAACCAGCGGTTCAGCAGGCATAACAGCGTCTCTGTGCTCTACAGATTCAGACGGTGAAGACCAGCGTGACGGACTAAACAGCGGATCATTGTCATCCTCACTGCCCAGTGTCACAGGCATACTAAACAAAGGATCATCGTTTTTTGTATGGCTGTTTGTTGCCAGTGAACTGAATAACGGATCATTATCTTCATCCGTAGCTTCAGCAGCAGGATGAACTTCCGAAAATGATGCTGCTGACGCAGGCTGCTTGTTACGCAGTAACGGGTCTGCAACAACGTCCCCTGGCGGCACTGTTGCCGGTTTTTTTATTGCCGCCGGCCCCTGCTCAAACACCTCAGCATCATCTTCATCATCCCCGTATTCATCACCGCGGGAACGGTTGCTGGCAAAGGTCAGTACTGACATTACCGCGCCACCAATTTTTTCCGCAATCGTCAGCCATGACCAGCCGGTATACAGGGTGATACCTGCCGCCCAGACACACAACAGCACCAGGGTACCTGTGGCCTGATTTAAATATGGCGCCATCGCACTGCTGACCAGGCTGCCAATAACCCCCCCGGAAGCAAAATACCAGATATCATCTGCATTTATCGCCGCCAGACCACAGGTAGTGACCACTAAAGCCAGCACCCCTATCAGGCGTAAACCGATAGCAAAATAATCAATGTAGTCTTCATAGTTGCGGTGGCGAAAGGTTATCCAGCACAGGCCAAGGATCACCAGCGGAATAGCATACGCCATTACCCCGAAAACAAATAACAGGGTATCCGCAAGCCATGCGCCGGGGCTGCCGCCAAGGTTATGAATTGGTTCGTGCCAGGCAGTCTGAGACCAGCTGGGGTCAGAGGGATTGAAACTGACCAGCGACACCATCAGATAAACAGCAAAAAGAGCTACCAGAATAAGTAAAGCTTCCAGCAGCCGCCGCCCGCTACTCAGCGGGGTAAGAGATACTTCTTTGTCTTCTGTATATTCCTGGCTCAAGTGAACTCTCCAGGTGCCTGTCAACTAAAGAGAGGAACAGCACCGGTATTAGCACTGTCCCTGTATGAATTCACAGGAGTGTACCTAATTGCTAACGCTTTTGCACCTGCCTGATTTAGCGAGTTTTAATCACCAGACGGTTGCTCTGTTTTACTTCTTCCATCACCACATAGGTACGGGTATCGTTCACACCCGGCAAGCGTAGCAAGGTTTCACCGAGTAATTTACGGTATGCCGACATATCGGGAACACGGGTTTTCAGCAGATAATCAAAATCGCCGGATACCAGGTGACACTCCTGAGTTTCCTCAAGTTTTTGTACCGCAGCATTAAACTGCTCAAAAACATCAGGCGCCCCGCGATTCAGAGTTATCTCAACAAAAACCAGTAACGAAGCATCCAGATAATGTGGATTGAGTAACGCCGTATAACCCAGAATAAAACCCTGGCGTTCGAGGCGGCGAACCCGCTCAAGGCATGGCGTAGGTGATAACCCGACACGTTTTGAAAGCTCAACATTCGAAATACGGCCATCTTTTTGCAGCTCGTTCAGAATGTTTCTGTCAATGCGATCCAAATCTTTGCCAGGGCGTTTCTTGTTGTCTGTCATTATTATTGTCTCTCTTTTTCCTTCCCTAAGACTACCTGCCCGTTAATCGTTTCATGATTCAGGGCATGAATTATGGTAAAGCAACTACCTGCTGTATTCGTGTTTTCAGCACCTTTCACTGTCTGTCCACGCTGAAAGGCGCTAAATTCTATTCAGGTGTATATATTCAGTGTTTCGGACCAACACTCGCGCGGTCTGTATTCACTGAACATGATTTGCTTCCCCCCATGTTTTCGCAAAACAGCAGGCGATTGTCAAAGTAAAACATACAATTTCAGTACATCATTCCGTAACCTGCCGTTTGTCATGTTTTGAAGAGGCTGTTTTGGGCTATTTTATCTGTCAGAACACGGCAAAATTACCTCATAACCCTGCTTTTGCTGATTAACGATTACTTTTAACGTTTGCAATAATAAGTAATCTCATCCGCGGAACTCTTTTTTTCAATCGTCACTTTGCCTACAATCACAGAATTATTTGCCTGCGGGCTATTTATTGAGGAAATAAAGCATGGCCAAACACAGTAAATTACTTATCCTGGGTTCCGGGCCTGCGGGTTACACCGCAGCGGTTTATGCTGCGCGCGCTAACCTGAAACCTGTACTGATCACCGGTGTGGAAAAAGGCGGACAGCTGACCACCACGACTGACGTCGAAAACTGGCCTGGTGACCCTGAGGGGCTGACGGGTCCGGCGCTGATGGAACGTATGCACGAGCATGCTGTCAAGTTCGATACAGAAATCGTGTTTGATCATATTCATACTGTCGATCTGAAAAACCGTCCCTTCCGTCTGATCGGCGATAGCGGTGAATATACTGCCGATGCACTGATTATTGCGACAGGAGCGTCGGCCCGTTATATCGGCTTGCCTTCCGAAGAAGAGTTCAAAGGTAAGGGTGTATCAGCCTGTGCAACCTGTGACGGATTTTTCTATCGTCAGCAAAAAGTCGCCGTGGTCGGTGGCGGGAACACCGCTGTAGAAGAAGCCCTGTACCTGTCGAATATCGCTTCAGAAGTACACCTGATTCACCGCCGCGACACTTTCCGCGCAGAAAAGATCCTGATTAACCGGTTGATGGAAAAAGTCGCCAGCGGCAATATCGTTTTACATACAAACCGCACTCTGGATGCCGTAACCGGTGATGATATGGGTGTTACCGGAGCTCGCCTGATGCCTACCGATGGCAGTACTGACGCTGAACAGATCGACGTCGCCGGGGTATTTATCGCTATCGGACACAGCCCGAACACCGCTATTTTTGCCGATCAACTTGAACTGAATAATGGATATATTGTTGTGCAGTCCGGTCTGAACGGCAATGCCACTCAGACCAGCATTCCCGGTGTATTCGCCGCCGGAGACGTTATGGACCATACCTACCGTCAGGCCATTACCTCTGCCGGAACCGGATGTATGGCAGCCCTGGATGCAGAGCGGTATCTGGATGGTCTGGCAGAATAACCATTCATTATAGTTACGCTATTCTTATGACAAAGGCGACGGTGAAACTGTCGCCTTTTTGCTGTCTGCCATGCTAGAGTACCGGTACTTTTCAAGGGGATATTAATTATCACCGCCGGTAGCTGACTCTCACTTAGCAGAATCCAATGAATAAATCCCGACAACAGTTTTTACTTCGCTGGCTAAAACAACAAAGACATTACGGTGGCCGCTGGCTGCGTCTTTCGGTTATCAGCGGGGTCTTCAGTGCCGTACTGATTATTGTCCAGGCCGGTTTACTGGCACTCCTGCTGGAAAACTTCATCCTGAAACAGCAGATTCCCGTAAACACACTGCCGTTGCTGCTGGTCCTTGCCGGCTGTTTTGTGTTGCGCGCTCTGTTACATTACTTTCGCGAACTTTTTGGATTCCGGGCAGGTATGGCAATCCGGCAGGCTATTCGCCAGCAAATTATCGACCGGCTGGAAAGCTGCGGGCCGGTATGGGTTAAAACGCGCCCCACGGGCAGCTGGACGACCCTGCTGCAGGAACAGATCGAAAATATGCAGGATTACTACGCCCGTTATCTGCCACAGATGTCACTGGCTGCCTTAATTCCGCTGATGATTCTGATCGTGCTGGCCCCGGTTAACTGGGCCGCCGCCTTAATTCTGTTTTGTACTGCGCCGCTGATCCCCCTGTTTATGGCGATGGTCGGAATGGGCGCGGCAGAAGCTAACCGCAGAAATTTTCATGCCCTTGCCCGTCTCAGCGGTGATTTTCTGGACCGTCTGCGTGGTCTGGATACACTGCGCCTTTTTCACCGGGGGCAGGCAGAACAACAAGCCATCGCCGACAGCTCTGAGCAATTCCGCCAGCGGACGATGGAAGTCCTGCGGATGGCATTTTTATCTTCTGCTGTACTGGAATTTTTCGCAGCCATTTCTATCGCGGTGGTGGCGGTTTATTTCGGGTTTTCCTATCTTGGTGTGCTGCATTTCGGCGATTATCATCGCGGTGTCACCCTGTTTGCCGGATTCCTGGTATTAATACTGGCTCCTGAGTTTTTCCAGCCATTACGCGATCTTGGCAACTTTTATCATGCTAAAGCACAGGCAGTTGGCGCTGCTGATGTGCTTGAAGCATTTCTCCGGCAAAGCCCGCAGAAAAGCACCGCGACTGAATCACTGCGCCCGCAATGGCAAGGCGCGGTGGCACTGGTGGCCACCAATATGGTCGTCACCACTGCCAGCGGCCAGCCCCTGACGGAGCCCCTGAATTTTACCCTCGCCGCAGGGAAAAGAGTTGCTCTGCTCGGGACCAGTGGTGCCGGTAAAACATCCCTGATGAATGCCTTGCTTGGTTTTTTACCTTATACCGGATCACTGACGATTAATGGCAGCGAATTACGCGATACGGACACGGAGTACTGGCAGAAAAATATCGCCTGGGTTGGACAAAATCCGGTTCTGCCGGAAACAACCCTCCGCGAAAACATTACTTTCGGCCGGGCCTGTGACGATAAACAATTTCAGCAGGCACTGCATTCTGCAGGTATCCATGACTTTATCCGTCAGTTACCGCAGGGGGCTGAAACGGCTATCGGTGATAATGCCAGTGGTTTATCCGTCGGACAGGCGCAACGTATCGCCGTCGCGAGGGCATTACTGTTACCCGCCAGCCTGATGCTGTTGGATGAACCCGCAGCCAGCCTGGACAGCCGCAGTGAACAGCAAGTTATGCGGGCGTTACAACAAGCCTCTTTACAGCAAACAACCCTGATGATCACCCATCAGCCTCAGGGCTTGCAGGACTGGGATGAGATCTGGGTAATGGGCCGCGGTCAGATAATCCAGCGTGGTCGCTGGCAGGAACTGGCCGCCACACCGGGTGCTTTTCGCGACATGTTGCAGCATCGCAGCAAGGAGTTACAGTCATGAAAACGTTACTGCCTTTTCTGCGTTTATGGCAACGCCACTGGTTACAGCTGACTCTCGGGGTGATACTGGCGATCCTTACCCTGCTGGCCAGTATCAGTCTGCTGACACTGTCGGGCTGGTTCCTTGCGGCCTCAGCGGTGGCAGGTACTGCCGGTCTGTACAGTTTCAACTATATGCTGCCGGCCGCAGGGGTACGTGGTGCGGCGATTATCCGTACCGCAGCCCGTTATTTTGAGCGGTTAGTCAGCCATGACGGTACATTCCGCGTACTGCAACACCTGCGGGTCTACACTTTCAGTAAACTTTTCCCCCTCTCCCCTGCCGGCCTGGCAACGTTTCGCCAGGGAGACTTACTGAACCGCTTTGTCGCTGATGTCGATAATCTGGACCATCTTTATCTGCGTGTTCTGTCACCGCTGATCGGGGCTCTGTGCGTCATCGTTGCGGTGACCACCGGTCTCAGCTTTCTCAGCCTGTCACTGGCACTGGTGACAGGAGGGATTATGCTGCTTACCCTGCTGATCCTGCCGCCGCTGTTTTACCGGCTGGGGAAATCTTCAGGCCACGATCTGACCGCCCTGAATGCAGAATACCGGCTACAGCTGACCCGCTGGCTGAGCAGCATGGCTGAACTTAAAATTTACCAGCATCAGAAAAGCTGGCAACAGCAATTGTCTGCAACCGGCCAGCAATTAATCGCGGCCCAGCAACGCCAGCATGCATTAACCGCCGCGTCTCAGAGTGTGCTGATGATCATTACCGGGATCAGTGTCTGTATTGTACTCTGGCTGGGGGGCGAATGGCTGAGCGGACCTGACAATAACCCGACACTACTGGCTTTGTTTGTCTTTTGTGTCCTGGCTGCTTTTGAATCTCTCGGCCCGGTCGCCTCGTCTTTTCTGCATATTTCGCGGGTAATACTTTCCGCCAGCCGTTTAAGCGAATTGTTACAACAAGCTCCGGCAGTGGTCTTTCCTGAAGCGTCACCGGCCACGCCAGGCCAGATATCCATACAGGTCACTGACCTGGGTTTCCGCTATCCGGGTCAGGGGCAATGGGTACTTAACGATCTGAGCCTGAAAGTGGATTCCGGTGAGAAAATAGCCTTACTCGGATTGACTGGATGTGGGAAGTCTACGCTGTTGCAATTGCTCACCCGTGCAGCTGACCCGGATAAAGGCGGGATCAGTTTCAATAATCTGCCACTGACAGAATGGGATGAAGCCACTCTTCGCCAGCGTACCAGCGTAGTTACACAGCGTGTGGCTTTATTTAATCAGACCTTACGGGATAATTTGCTGCTGGCGTCCCCGCACAGCAGTGACAGTGATCTGACAGAGGTATTACAACAGACCGGGCTGCATAGCCTGCTGGAGGGTGAAGGCCTGAACGGCTGGATGGGCGAAGGCGGCAGAACCCTCTCCGGGGGCGAATTGCGCCGTTTAGCTATTGCCCGGGCGATGCTGCATCAGGGGGAACTCTGGTTACTGGATGAGCCAACCGAGGGGCTTGATGCCACAACTGAGCAACAAATTCTGCACTTACTCCGACAGGTTACCCGCGATAAAACGCTGATTATGGTCACACACCGCCTGAGCGGGCTGACAGAAATGGACCGCATCTGCGTACTGGAGGACGGCAGAATCATTGAACAGGGTCATCACCGGCAATTACTGGAGCACCGGGGGCGTTACTGGCAATTCAGCCAGCGTCTGAGGGATCAGTGAGCAGAGAATCATGACATTTCATTTACCACAATTGCAGCAGAATTCCTTGTTATTCCCTGCCCCGTCGACCGCACTCAGAGAACCGGAGGGGCTGCTGGCTTTTGGCGGAGATCTCAGCCCGCAGAGAATGCAGAGTGCTTACCGGCAGGGTATTTTTCCGTGGTTCTCCGAACATGACCCCATTTTATGGTGGTCGCCGGATCCGCGGGCAGTTTTATATCCGGAAGAGTTTCACCTCAGCCGCAGTATGAGACGCTTTCACCGGCACTCACCCTATCGGGTGACAGTAGATCAGGATTTTGAAGGGGTGATCCGCGGCTGTGCGACTGGCCGGACTGATGGCTGCTGGATCACTGATGATGTGATCAGTGCCTGGTTAACACTGTTCAGTCTCGGGGTGGCTCACTCTGTCGAGGTCTGGTCCGGGCAACAACTGGCCGGCGGATTATATGGGCTGGCATCAGGCCAGTTATTTTGTGCCGAATCCATGTTCAGTCGCGCAGAAAATGCATCTAAAACCGCCTTAATGTTGTTCTGCCGGCACTTCCTGGCCCATGGCGGCAGACTGATTGATTGCCAAATCCTTAACCCGCATACTGCTTCGCTGGGTGCCCGGCAAATTCCGCGCCGCGACTATCTGCAAATGATTGAACAGCTGCAGAAATGCAGTCTTTCTGCCGGTTGCTGGTATCCGGATGAGCTGATTTGACCGGGGTGTAATGTTTTGCATACATTCCGCAGGAAAAGTGATAGACTGCGTGTGCTTGTTATGTCGTTAGCTTTTTCGAAACTACTCTCTCAAAAGCGGCTGGAAATTAAGCCTGCCGGGTACAAAAGAACAACAAGGAAGGTTTTCCCCGACTTGCTATTCCGCTGCCTGTGGCTGTTTCCATAATTGACGTCACAACACCCTAATTTCCGGACAATGTGCATGTTTTTACATGACGCATAACGAACTGTTGGTAAAAGCACCAACAATTCTTTACTTAGATACCATAATTCGGCATTATCTTGCCGATTTAAATTTAGCTAGTCCATTCAGAGGATTCGATGGCCAAAGAAGACAATATTGAAATGCAGGGTACCGTACTGGATACGTTGCCTAACACCATGTTCCGCGTTGAGCTTGAAAACGGTCACGTGGTTACCGCTCATATCTCTGGCAAAATGCGTAAAAACTATATCCGCATTCTGACCGGCGATAAAGTCACTGTTGAACTGACTCCTTATGATCTGAGCAAGGGTCGCATTGTCTTCCGTAGTCGCTAATATTCAGTAAATTTTTTGCCTGAAATAGCGGCATAAAAAAAGGCCGGAAACTCCGGCCTTCTGTTTTACTGTCAGTCACTACGGCATCAATGTACTGTTCCTGCTGCCTTACGCTTTTCCGCACTTTCGAAGTGATAGGTTAATGTGTTGCTGGTTTTATCCAGCGCCACTGTCACCGCCCCGCCCTCTGTTAATGATCCGAACAGTAATTCATTCGCCAGCGGTTTTTTCAGGTTTTCCTGCACCGTACGGGCCATTGGTCGGGCACCCATTGCTTTGTCATAGCCTTTTTCTGCCAGCCAGTCCCGGGCTTCATCGCTCACTTCCAGCGAAACTCCTTTCTGATCCAGCTGAGCCTGTAATTCGACAATAAATTTATCCACCACCTGATGAATCACCTCACTGGATAAATGATCAAACCAGATAATATTATCCAGACGGTTGCGGAATTCCGGCGTAAAGGTCTTTTTAATCTCTTCCATAGCATCGGTGCTATTGTCCTGATGAATAAGCCCTATAGATTTACGCTCAGTTTCGCGGACCCCGGCATTGGTCGTCATCACCAGCACTACATTACGGAAGTCTGCTTTACGGCCATTGTTATCCGTCAGCGTCCCGTCATCCATGACCTGTAATAACAGGTTAAACACATCCGGATGTGCCTTTTCGATTTCATCCAGCAATACCACCGAATGAGGATGCTTGATCACGGCATCGGTCAGTAATCCGCCCTGGTCATAACCGACATATCCCGGAGGCGCGCCGATCAACCGGCTGACCGTATGACGTTCCATATATTCAGACATATCAAAACGCAACAGTTCAATTCCCAGCGCTTTTGCCAGTTGTACAGTCACCTCGGTTTTACCAACCCCGGTCGGCCCGGCAAACAGGAAAGACCCCACAGGCTTATGATCATGCCCCAGTCCGGCGCGACTCATTTTGATGGCTTCGGACAAGGCATCAATTGCGTTATTCTGACCAAACACCAGCATTTTCAGCCGGGATTCCAGCTGACGCAGCGTATCTTTGTCTGTCGCCGAGACGCTTTGTTCCGGGATTCGGGCAATACGTGCGACAACAGATTCGATATCCTGCACATTGATCGTTTTTTTACGTTTACTCTGGGGAACTAAACGCGCACGGGCCCCGGCTTCATCAATCACATCAATGGCTTTATCCGGCAGATGGCGATCATTAATATATTTCACCGCCAGCTCAACGGCGGCCCGTACCGCTTTAGCCGTATAGCGGACATCGTGGTGTGCTTCATATTTTGCTTTCAGGCCGTTAATAATCTGAACAGTTTCTTCGGCCGAAGGTTCTGTGATATCAATTTTCTGGAAACGACGAGCCAGAGCACGGTCTTTTTCAAAAATTGAGCTGAACTCCTGATAAGTTGTCGAACCCATCACCCGGATTTTGCCACTGGATAATAGCGGTTTAATCAGGTTTGCTGCATCGACCTGCCCTCCGGAAGCAGCTCCCGCACCGATGATGGTATGGATTTCATCAATAAACAGAATACTGTGCTCATCCTGCTCTAATTGTTTCAGCAGCGCTTTAAAACGTTTTTCGAAATCACCACGATACTTGGTTCCGGCCAGCAAAGAACCGATATCCAGCGAATACAGGGTACAGTCTTTCATGACTTCCGGCACATCACCCTGTTCAATTCGCCAGGCCAGTCCTTCAGCAATAGCCGTTTTACCCACCCCGGATTCGCCCACCAGCAGCGGATTATTTTTACGGCGACGACACAGGACCTGAATTGCCCGCTCCAGTTCTTTATCGCGGCCGATCAGCGGATCGATGCCGCCCACCCGGGCCAGCTGATTCAGATTGGTGGTGAAGTTTTCCATACGTTCCTCCCCGCCTGCACTCTGTTCTTCGTTTGTGGCCTGGTGTTCCGTATCCGGCGAACTGTCAGTTTCGTCTTTACGGGTGCCATGAGAAATAAAATTCACAACATCCAGTCGGCTGACTTCATGCTTACGTAACAGATAAGCCGCCTGAGACTCCTGTTCGCTAAAAATAGCCACCAGTACGTTGGCACCATTCACTTCGCTGCGGCCGGATGACTGCACATGGAAGACGGCGCGCTGTAAAACACGCTGGAAACTCAGGGTTGGCTGGGTATCCCGTTCATCCCCGGTCTCCGGTAATACCGGTGTGGTTTTCTCAATAAAGGTTTCAAGTTCCTGACGAAGCACCAGCAAGTCCACCGAACAGGCTTCAAGGGCCTCGCGTGCCGACGGGTTACTGATAAGCGCCAGTAACAGATGCTCCACGGTCATAAACTCATGGTGGTGCTCCCGCGCTCTGGCGAAAGCCATATTTAAACTGAGTTCCAGTTCCTGGTTGAGCATAAGGCACCTCCCCCTCAATTAACGCTCTGATATATACCTGCAGATATGGAGGCTTAATCAGCTTTTTCCAGAGTGCATAGCAAAGGATGTTCATTTTCTCTTGCGTATTGGTTCACTCTGACGACTTTTGTTTCTGCTACTTCGGCAGTAAACACTCCGCAAACGGCTTTTCCTTCATAATGCACCGCCAGCATCAACTGCGTTGCGCGTTCAGTATCATAAGAAAAGAACTTTTGCAGTACGTCAATAACAAATTCCATAGGTGTATAATCGTCATTGTTCAAAATAACCTTATACAGTGACGGTGGCTTCAGTTCTTCACGGGTCTTATCGTCAGCAAGTTGTTCAAAATTAAGCCAGTCATTAGTGTTCGCCATAATATTCCACTGAATTATTCATTACTCTGCGTAAGATCTATCAGTTAAGTCTACCATGCCCTAAAAACGATGCGCAGCCCGCAACCATACTGATGAATATAAACCGCGGGCCGGATCAGGATGCTATAGCGTTAACTGCTTCAAAGTTTGAGTAATTATCACTGCTGTTGCGGCTGAATTTCTTGACGATATTTCGCGGTAAAGGGATAGTCACAGTTAACGTATTGTCTGTTTTTTCATCAGGTGGCTATCCTGCCCACAGCCATCTTCATTTAATTTTGCACTTCAGGTAAGAGGCATCGTCACATGGAAACAGGTTTTGTAAAGTGGTTTAACAATGCCAAAGGATTTGGTTTTATTTGCCCGGATGCAGGGGGCGAAGATATTTTTGCACACTACTCCACCATTCAGATGGAAGGATATAAGACACTGAAAGCAGGACAGAAAGTGAATTTTAATGCCAGCACAGGCGCGAAAGGTAACCAGGCAAGCCTGATTATCCCTATCAGTGAATCTGAGGCTAATCTGTCATAATCCTATGGGCTGTGCAAACTGTCCCGCACAGTGCGTTAAATTCAGGCAGTGTCTGTGTTGCAAAGCATTCCATTCATCCCCGTACCCTGTCCGGTTTTTTTCGTACTCATAACGGTATTGATTGCACAGCTTTTTTCGCCAACATTCCCCCCCGCCGGCGCCGGTATCCGGTATTCGACGGTAAGCTCCTGACAGCCCCGTGACCGGATAAATACGTGCTGTCGGCCACTGATGTGCATGATATGCGCTACACTTTTGTTCATTATTTCTGCTGAAAAATTGTCTCTGCTGTTACTGCACACACCATTTCGGGGGTTGAAATGAAAAGTACTGTTGCCTCATTTATTGTTAAAAGTCTGGAGCTTGCCGGTGTAAAACGTATCTGGGGAGTCACTGGAGACTCACTGAACGGTATCAATGACAGCCTGAACAACCTGAAAACCATTGAATGGATGTCCACCCGTCATGAAGAAGCCGCCGCTTTTGCGGCCGGCGCCGAAGCGATGATCACCGGTCAGCTTGCCGTATGTGCCGGTTCCTGTGGCCCCGGAAATTTACATCTGATTAATGGTCTGTTTGATTGTCACCGTAATAATACTCCGGTGCTGGCTATCGCAGCCCATATTCCCTCGAGTGAAATTGGCAGTAACTATTTCCAGGAGACTCATCCCGGGGAATTATTTAAAGAATGCAGCCATTATTGTGAAATGATCTCTAACCCTGAACAACTGCCGCTGGTACTGGCAATAGCAATGCGTAAGGCGATTCTGGATCGCGGAGTTTCGGTCATTGTGCTCCCCGGAGATATCGCCTTGTCCGCCGCCCCGGAAAATGCGGTTGCTGAGTGGTATCCTCCGGCACTGCCTGTGACTGTACCTTCCCTGCTGCAACTCAATACCCTGGCAGAAATACTTAACCGGTCAAAAAACATCACTCTGTTATGTGGCAGCGGCTGTGCCGGTGCCCGTCATGAGGTGATTGAACTCGCCGGGCGACTTAAAGCGCCGATCGTTCATGCCTTACGGGGCAAAGAATACCTCGAATACGATAATCCTTATGATGTCGGTATGACCGGATTTATCGGATTTTCCTCCGGTTATCACGCAATGAAAAATGCCGATACCTTACTGATGCTGGGTACCCGCTTCCCGTACCGGGCATTTTATCCGTCCGCGGCCAACGTGATTCAGCTGGATATTTCAGCCGGCAGTCTGGGAGCCCATTGCCATGTTGATTTACCTCTGGTCGGTGAAGTAAAAGCAACCTTGCAGTTACTGTTGCCACGTCTGGATGAGAAGCGAAACCGTAAGCACCTCGACAATGCGGTAGTCAACTACCAGGACTCACGCAAAGCCCTTGATGAACTGGCCATTCCTAATGATAAACAGGCCATCCATCCCCAGTATCTGGCAGAGCAGATCAGTGAACTGGCCAGTGACGATGCCATCTTTACCTGTGATGTCGGCACGCCGACTGTCTGGGCGGCCAGGTATCTGAAAATGAACGGTAAACGCCGTTTACTGGGATCCTTTAATCATGGCTCAATGGCAAATGCCATGCCACAGGCTATCGGGGCACAGGCCGCTGACTCCGGGCGACAGGTCGTTGCGCTCTGCGGTGACGGTGGTTTTGCTATGCTGATGGGCGATTTATTATCTATTGCTCAGCATAACCTGCCGGTAAAACTGATTATTTTCAACAACAGTGTCCTCGGATTTGTCGCCATGGAAATGAAGGCTGGCGGCTTTCTGACAGAAGGTACTGAACTGGAGAACCCTGATTTTGCTGCCATAGCTGCAGCCTGTAATATTAAAGGGATCCATGTTGAAAAAGCCTCAGAACTGAGTGATGCATTACGCCGGGCTTTTGATCATCCCGGCCCCGTGTTGGTAGATGTCACTACAGCGCGGGAAGAGCTGGTTATGCCGCCGAAAGTAAAACTGGAACAGGCGAAAGGATTCAGTCTGTATATGTTGCGGGCTATTATTAACGGCCGCGGCGATGAAATTATAGATCTGGCAAAAACCAACTGGTTACGATAAAAGTGAACAGCAGCCGCTGACAGTGGCTGCTGTTTCTGCCCGCTGCCGGGCACCTTTTCAGCAACTGCGGAGTAGCCAGTGATTGATTTACGAAGTGATACCGTTACCCGGCCGGGTACGGAGATGTTACGTAAAATGATGTCTGCACCCACCGGGGACGATGTGTATGGTGATGATCCTAGCGTCAATGCACTACAGGAAAAAGCAGCAGCATTAAGCGGTAAACAGGCCGCATTATTTTTTCCTTCCGGTACCCAGGCCAACCTGGCTGCCTTGCTCAGCCATTGCCAGCGTGGTGATGAATATATTGCCGGACAACAGGCCCACAATTATAAATATGAAGCCGGCGGTGCTGCTGTTCTGGGCAGCATACAACCCCAGCCAGTGACCGCCTGCGAGGATGGTACACTGCCACTTGACGAGATACGTCAAGCCATCAAACCCCGTGATATCCATTTTGCCCGCACACGGCTGATCAGTATCGAAAATACACATCAGGGCAAAGCATTACCCTTGCCCTGGCTGAAAGAAGTGTATGATTTTTCCCGGCAACAGCAGCTGGCATTGCATATTGATGGTGCCCGTATATTTAATGCGGCAGTCGCCACGGGTCAGCCTCTGGAGGGCCTGAGCCGATATTGTGACAGCCTGTCCATATGCTTATCAAAGGGGCTGGCCGCACCTGTCGGGTCTTTATTGTGTGGCAGCCATGAGTTTATCGAAGAAGCCTGCCGCTGGCGAAAAATGACCGGGGGCGGCATGCGTCAGGCCGGAATACTGGCAGCTGCGGGGATTTACGCACTGGACCATAATATCGACAGGCTGGCTGAAGACCATGATAACGCCTGCTGGCTGGCACAGCAGCTGACTGAGCTGGGGGTTGAAGTAGAAAGCCAGCACACGAATATGCTGTTTATCCGGCTGCCAGAGAGCATGGTCCTTCCGTTACAACAGTGGATGGATCAGCACGCCATCCGCATCAGTTTTTCACCACGTACCCGGCTGGTCACCCATATCGAAACCCGCCGCGAAGCGTTACAACAGGTAATCTCGGCCTGGAAAGCGTTTCTCCGCCAGTTACCAGACGGTTCAGCCGGATAATTATTCGCCATATTTTTGTAACAAAGCCCGTGCGATAGCCTCAGTTTGTGCATCCGCCAGGCCTGAGATCAGCGATGGCCTGAAGTGCATCTGGAAAGCCTTAATCAGCATCTGACGCTGAGAGGCAGAGAGCGTATCTCCGCTCTGGTAACCATAACGGTTTAACAACCCCAGCAGAACACGCTGGTCGGCAGGCTGTCTCGGCTGCCGGCCTGCCAGCCAGAAACGGACACTCTGGCTGTCAGGCCATGCCCCCACCCCGGCTTTTGCCAGTTTTTCCCACGGAAAGCAGGGACCGGGGTCTTGTTTACGCAGCGGTGCAATATCACTATGGCCGACAATATTCTGCGGTCGCAGGGCATAGCGGGCGATAATATCCTGCAGCAATGCTGTCAGCACCGCAATCTGCCGGGGTGAATAAGCATCACAGCGGTAACCTGCCGGGGTTCGGTAATACCCCTGGTTAACCAGTTCAATACCGATTGAAATATTATTCAGATGAGACAGGCCCCGCCAGCGGCTGTTGCCCGCGTGCCATGCAACCTGTGTTTCCGGTACCAGCTGATAACTGTCGGCGTTTATCTGCTGCCGTGCGGCCATCTCCGGGATCAGATAATGTGCACTGACCTTACCCCGGGAGAGAATATCTAAAGAACGGGCATTATCTTCTGCCGTATAATGAATAACAGCCATCTGTACCCGTGGCTGTTGTCCTGCCGCCGTTATCTGGTGGTCAACACTGTAGCCCTGACGTTGTTCAATAGGCGGCGAGTGGCATCCGCTAAGCAATATCGCCAGCCATAAGAGATAGCTTCGCGGGCGAATATCTGTTACACATTTCATAAGTTACCCCGCAAAAATATTCAACACCGGCACCGTACTTTCTGCTGTATTTCAATCCACACAAGGCATTTAAATAATTTTCAACCGCTATAATTGCATAACTATGCCGTCAACGTTACTATCAGAGCACTTTACCACTATTCAATTTTTGCGCATGAGTATTCAACTTCACGGGATTAACTGCTTTTATGGCGATCACCAGGCGCTGTTCGATATCGAACTGAATTGCCCGCAGGGCGAAACGATGGTTCTGCTCGGTCCCAGTGGTGCAGGTAAAAGCTCACTCCTCCGGGTACTCAATTTACTGGAGATGCCACGTTCCGGCGAACTTTCTATTGCCGGTAACCGGTTTAATTTTCGTAATAAACCCGCAGAAAATGAGATTCGGGAACTTCGCCGCAATGTCGGGATTGTATTTCAGCAATACAATCTGTGGCCACACCTGACGGTAATGCAGAATCTGACCGAAGCCCCCTGCCGGGTTCTCGGATTAAATAAGGCCGTTGCCAGCCAGCGTGCCAGCACCTTGCTGGAACGGCTGAAACTGACCCCCTTTGCCGGACGCTTTCCGCTGCATCTTTCAGGCGGACAGCAGCAACGTGTTGCCATTGCCAGGGCTCTGATGATGGAACCACAGGTATTATTGTTTGACGAGCCTACGGCTGCTCTTGATCCGGAAATTACCGGCCAGGTTGTCGACATTATTCGTGAGTTATCACGGACCAATATTACTCAGGTCATCGTAACTCATGAAGTGGAAGTTGCCAGAAAAACCGCCAGCCGCGTAGTTTACATGGAAAACGGGCATATTATTGAACAGGGGGATGCCAGCCATTTGAGTCAGCCACAGACCCCTGAATTCGCCAACTATCTTTCTCATTAACCGGGTAATAACTATGAAAAAAATTATTTTAGCTGCCCTGCTCGCCGGCGTAAGTTTAAGCGCATCTGCAGCAACAACTCTGCACTTTGCCACCGAAGCATCTTATCCTCCGTTTGAGTTTATCGGGGCCGATAACAAAATCCAGGGCTTTGATGTGGATCTGGCTAATGCGATTTGTAAAAAAATTGACGCTACCTGCGAGTTCAGTAATCAGTCGTTTGACAGCCTGATCCCGGGCCTGAAATTCCGCCGTTATGATGTAGTCATGGCCGGAATGGATATCACCCCTGATCGTGAAAAACAGGTACTCTTTACTCAGCCATACTACGATAACTCAGCATTATTTATCGCTCAGAAAGGAAAAGTCGCGGATATCGCGGCCCTGAAAGGAATGCGGGTCGGGGTACAGAATGGGACAACTCACCAGAAGTTCCTGACCGATAAACACCCTGAAATCACCATGGTACCTTATGACAGTTACCAGAACGCTATGCTGGACCTTGAGAATGGCCGGGTGAGCGCAGTATTCGGAGACACCGCGGTGGTTAACGAATGGCTGAAAAAAGATCCTAAATTAGCCGCCGTTGGTGCCAAAGTTACCGATAAAGACTATTTCGGTACCGGTCTGGGTATTGCCGTCCGTCAGGGCAACACGCCTTTGCAGCAGTCCCTGAATAAAGGCCTGTCAGAAGTGAAAGCTGACGGTACTTATCAGACGATCTACCACAAATGGTTCCAGCAGTAATTTCTGATGAACGAGTTACTTCCTCTCGCAAGCGCCGCCGGGATGACCGTCGGCCTTGCCGTTTGCGCATTACTGATTGGCCTGCTGCTGGCTATGCTGTTTGCTGGCTGGGAATCACTGCGGATTAAAATCCTGGCATGGCCGGGCACGCTGCTGGTTACCGTGCTGCGCGGCTTGCCGGAGATTCTGGTCGTTCTGGGGATCTATTTCGGGTCTTCCCAGCTGTTGCTGACCTTATCCGACGGATTTACCCTCCCGCTGGGCTTTACCCGGCTCCATATTCAGATGACCATTAATGACTTTAATGTCAGCCCCTTTCTTTGCGGGGTGATTGCATTATCGCTGTTGTATTCTGCTTATGCATCACAGACGTTACGTGGTGCCCTGAAAGCGATACCTGCTGGTCAGTGGGAATCAGGCCAGGCACTGGGTATGAAAAAGCTGACCATCTTCCGTCGGCTGATTTTGCCCCAGATGTGGCGGCATGCACTGCCGGGACTGGGAAATCAGTGGATGGTGCTGTTAAAGGATACGGCCCTGGTTTCGCTCATCAGTGTTAATGATCTAATGTTACAGACCAAAAGTATCGCCACCCGCACCCAGCAGCCTTTTACCTGGTATTTAATCGCTGCTGCAATTTACCTGGTTGTTACCCTGGTCAGCCAGTTTATCTTACGGCGAATAGAACAGCACACGACCCGGTTTGAACAGGAGAACGCTTAATGGCTGAGTATTTTCCTCAACTGCTGAAAGGCCTGCATATCAGCCTGTTCCTTACCCTGACGTCGATGGTGATTGCCCTGATACTGGCGGTTATTTTTACCCTGATTTTGGCACTGAAAAAACCTTTTGCCAGCCGTCTGGTCAGGATTTATATAACCCTGTTTACCGGTACGCCTTTACTGGTACAGATTTTCCTGATCTATTACGGCCCGGGTCAGTTCCCGCAATTACAACACTATCCGACACTCTGGGCATTATTATCACAGCCCTGGCTATGCGCCATCCTTGCCCTGTCCCTGAACAGTGCCGCCTATACCACCCAGTTGTTTTACGGTGCTGTCAAAGCCATTCCCTCCGGACAGTGGCAGTCCTGTGCCGCCCTCGGTATGAGTAAAGGCCAGACATTGCGTATTTTGCTGCCGTATGCTTTTAAACGCGCACTTTCGGCGTACTCAAATGAAGTGGTACTGATTTTTAAAAGTACCTCACTGGCCTATACCATCACACTGATGGATGTCATGGGTGAAGGGCAATTATTATATGGCAGAACCTACGATGTATCGGTATTTGTCGCCGCCGGTATTATTTATCTGTGTGTTAATGGATTACTGACCTTACTCATGCGCGGTGTCGAATACTATGCCCTGCGGTTTGAACGACGTAATTAGTCTGTCTGGCGGGTGGGTTCCGGCTCACCCGCACACTTCTGTCTGCCCCCTCAGTCTGTTCTTCCGGCAAGGTTGTGCCCTTTAAAGAAACCATGGCTGCTGGCAGGTATATAAAGCATCAGCAAAATAAGTACATCAGGGATTTTTTGCAGTAACAGATGACGGCCTAACTGTTGTGCGTCCTCCATATCGATACCGGGCAGTGCCCCGTCCCCCGGCCAGCAGATCACGATGACCAGCAATAACAGCAATCCCTGGCAACCGATAAACATTTTTCTTCCGCCGGGTTTGCCCGCCAGTAATGCAACCGCAGTGGCAATTTCCGATAAATATACCACCAGCACCAGGCTGAACAGCAACAGATAACCGGGTAGCAGACTTAACTGAGGTAATAGCTCACCGTGCTGAGCTCCGTCAGGCTGAAAAACAAACATCAGCAGATTAAAAAGACGCGTCAGAAGAATAGCAATCGCGGCGGCAAGCACCGGAGCCGGTAAACGTCCGGCAGAAAAAAAAGGCGTTGCTGACATAGTCGCTCCTCCTGTTAATCACAACCCGCGGGTTGTGAACCGCAATCTGTCGGCGAAATCAGTGCAGCATGGCGTGATGAAGCACAGGAGGTTGTCCGTCAGGATCATCAGGGTAAATCAGCATCCGGTTAGCAAACGCTTCCATAATAATCATAGAAATCTGAGCTTCACTTTGCTGCATAAAATAAGTGAACTGGGACAGGGTAATACCACATTCGATATTCAGGGACTGACAAACAATCAGTTTTGGCAGGGTATCATCCTGAATATCCAGAAAGGCTTTTGCCGTCAGAGAGCTGGCATTGACCTGAGACAGTTCACCCGCCAGTAATAATAAGGCCGAAGGCCTGACCTCAGCTCTGGCGGTAAACAGGATGACATTGTCCGCAATATCCAGTTTAGCATCAAAGACCCCGTCGAAATTCTGCATCGCAGGCAAATGCAAAGCCCGGCAACTATCGCATTCGAACCACTCGATATGTTGCTTATCCATCCAGTCACACAGTGTCTCAAGTTCGGGTCTGACAAGGGTATCCATATTCATATCCGGCTGAAGTGGCAGCGCAATAGATTACGCAAAAACCACCGTGAACTCCATGATATCAGGCAAAAAGCGCTATCTTAGCCACAGAACCCGGCAGTACCATCACTGCCGGTGGCGATAATCATCCGGTCTCAGCGGTTGGCCCAGCCTTGCTGGTGGAGGAAATCAAGCATAAACGGACGGTTTTCTTTGATAAGCATTCGCTGAATCATTCCGCTCCAGCTTTCCTGACGGGCATTACTGTTGCGCTGCTGATAATAGGCGAGAATATGCTGATCATATGCCTGCAGCTCTTGCGCATCCATGGGCTGGTATTGGTTGTCGTGTACCAGTAAAGATAAGGGCAGCCGGGGCTTTATCTCCGGACGATCATCAGGCCAGCCAATACATAAACCGAACAATGGTAGTACAAAACGTGGTAAATCAAGTAATTCGCTCACCTCATAAGGATGATTACGCAGGCCACCGATAAAAACCCCGCCCATCCCCAGAGATTCTGCGGCAACCATTGCATTTTGAGCCATCAGCGCCGTGTCCACACAGCCCAGCAATAATTGTTCAGCCAGACCCAGTTCGGCATCAGGACAGATTTGCTGATGGCGATTAAAGTCTGCGCAGAACACCCAGAACTCGGCAGCCTCACTTACCCAGGGCTGATGTCCTGCCAGTTCAGCCAGCGTATTCCGTTTTTCACGATCGCTGATACGAATAATTGATGAACATTGCAGAAAGCTGGAGGTTGAAGCCGACTGCGCTGCACGAAAAATTGCCTCACGTTGCTGTTCACTGACCGGTTGCGGTTTATAAGCACGGACTGAGCGATGATCGCAAAGCAGGTCGATGGTGGGGGTCATTACTCTCTCCTTGATACTGTCATTGATACTGTTACTTTTTCTGAGCCGTGTCGCGCACTAACATTGCTACAACGGTACGCCAGATCAGTACACACACTGCAGGTAATATCAGGATTACGCCGCAAAACAGACTGGCTTTTGCCAGAAAGTGATTTTCTGTCCCGGTGCCGAACGCAAAATTGCTGTTAAGTAGTACCAGGGCCATCAGGATAAAAAAAACGCCGATGAGCTCCGTGATGATCAGGCTGCGGGGTAAACGATTACTATCGGGCATTAGTTATTGCTCTCTTTTACTGATTGTGCGGCAGATACCCGCCTGTCGGGCTGATTGATAGTAACATTCAGAGTAACAGGTATTTCCTGCTTTAATTCATCTCTTCCGACAGGCATGATACACAGTCTTGACCCTATTTAAATGTGATATTACTTATTTCAGGAGATCACCATGTTTGCAGTTATTTTTGGTCGTCCGGGCTGCCCTTATTGTGTTCGTGCGAAAGAACTGGCGGAAAAACTGACCGAACAACGTGAAGATTTTAGCTATCGCTATGTCGACATTCAGGCAGAAGGGATCACTAAAGCTGACCTGGAAAAAACCGTCGGTAAACCGGTAGAAACCGTACCACAAATCTTCCTTGACCAGCTGCATGTCGGTGGGTTCACTGAATTTCAGGCCTATGCGAAAGAAAATCTGGGATTATTCCAGTAAATGCTGACCAGGGGGCAGGGATTATCCTGCACCCTGCGCTTTTTTACCGCCTGTTTTACCGGTATTTTTCATCTTTTTTCCCTGAGCCACTGATAGCCTGCCTGCAGAAATCCGTTTAGAATAACGCCTTTCCGTCAACGGTATCCCTCGTCCCTGATCGGCCGCTGACTTTATTGTTCCTTCCTTTTTGCGGATAAGAAGTTAATTTGTGAACATCAACGTCGTCAACCTGCTGAGTGCCAATGACGTCCTGCTGTTATTCGTTGTGCTTTCTCTGGGGCTTTGTCTGGGGAAACTCCGTATCGGCAGTATTCAGCTCGGCAGTTCTATCGGGGTATTGGTCATGTCACTGTTACTTGGACAGCAACATTTTTCGATCAATACCAATGCGTTAAGCCTTGGATTTATGTTGTTTATCTTTTGTGTCGGGGTGGAAGCCGGGCCTAACTTTTTTTCTATCTTTTTCCGCGACGGGAAAAACTATTTTATGCTGGCATCAGTGATGGTGATCAGCGCACTGCTGCTGGCCCTGGGGTTAGGTAAAGCTTTCCACTGGGATATCGGCCTGACTGCCGGGATGCTGGCCGGTTCAATGACATCAACGCCGGTATTAGTCGGTGCCGGAGATACACTCCGTCAGAGTGTCAGTGACGGTAAACAACTGACACTTATGCAGGATCACCTCAGTCTCGGTTACGCTCTGACCTACCTGATAGGGCTGGTCAGTCTAATCCTCGGTGCCCGTTACCTGCCAAGGTTACAACACCAGGATTTACCGACCAGTGCCCAGCAGATTGCCCGTGAACGCGGGCTGGATGCAGATAGTCAGCGCAAAGTATTTTTACCGGTAATCCGGGCTTACCGTGTCGGTCTGGAACTGGTCGAATGGAGTGACGGGAAAAACCTGCGTGAGCTGGGTATCTACCGGCAAACCGGTTGTTATATCGAGCGGATCAGACGTAATGGTATTCTGGCCAGTCCGGACGGTGATGCGGTACTGCAACAAGGGGATGATATTTCTCTGGTTGGCTATCCTGATGCCCATGCACGGCTGGATCCGAGTTTTCGTCATGGTAAAGAAGTTTTTGATCGTGAACTGCTGGATATGCGTATTGTCACCGAAGAAATTGTGGTGAAAAACCATAATGCGGTGAATAAAAGACTGGGTAAACTGCGTTTAACGGATCATGGTTGTTTCCTTAACCGCGTGATCCGTAACCAGATCGAAATGCCTATTGATGACGATATTATCCTCAATAAAGGCGATATTCTCCAGGTGAGCGGGGAAGCGAAACGGGTAAAGAGTATTGCTGACCGGATTGGCTTTATTGCCATTCATAGTCAGGTCACCGATCTGCTGGCTTTCTGTGCATTTTTTGTGGTTGGCCTGATGATCGGTATGATCACTTTCCAGTTCAGTAATTTTAACGTTGGTATCGGTAATGCGGCCGGGTTACTGTTCGCCGGTATTATGCTGGGATTTTTACGTGCGAACCATCCTACTTTTGGCTATATCCCGCAGGGCGCATTAACGATGGTCAAAGAGTTTGGTCTGATGGTATTTATGGCCGGGGTCGGCCTGAGTGCAGGCAGTGGTATTAATCATGGTCTTGGTAACGCGGGCCTGGCTATGTTGCTGTGTGGTTTACTGGTCAGCCTGATTCCGGTGGTCATCGCTTATTTATTTGGTGCTTATGTACTGCGTATGAACCGCGCCATGCTGTTCGGGGCGCTGATGGGTGCCAGAACCTGTGCCCCGGCGATGGAAATCATTACCGATACAGCACGCAGCAGTATCCCTGCCCTTGGTTATGCGGGTACCTATGCCATAGCCAACGTGTTACTGACGCTGGCCGGCACACTTATCGTGCTACTCTGGCCTCTGACCGGCTGAATTTAAAAAGGGACAGCGAACTTTCTCTGTCCCGGACCGTCATAACCTGTGCCACTGCTTTTCTTTAAAACCCCGTCACTTCAGGGTCCCGCCAGTTCACTGGCGGGTTTTTCTTTTTGTGTCGGAGCAACAATGCCTCCCCGGACCTCGCATTTTGTGTGGTTGTGTAACAAAAGCACAGATAAACAAGAATTAAGACCAGGATTATTTACTTTCTGTCGCGTTGTTTTATGCTGTTAAGCTAGCCTTAATCACCCGATGGTAATATGACGCTCTGATTTATATAAATCACTGACGCCAAGCACTGTTGTATCACGCTGAATGATGAAAGGACCGCCTGAACACCATGGAAAACCTTAACCACATCCTGTTCCTGTGGATTAACGCCACACCGGACTCCCCCCGGGCAATCATCGAACTGGCTCTTTTCTTCGCCAAAGACCTGATTGCAATAGTCCCGTTACTGATCGTTGCTCTGTGGTTATGGGGGCCAGACAGGAAGGTCACCAGCCAGCGGGTACTGGTATTAAAAACAGCGACAGCGCTGGTGTATGCCCTGGGGATTGCCACTGTGGTTGCCTTTATTTATCCGCATCCGCGCCCGTTCGCTATCGGCCTCGGGTATCAGTTTCTCAGTCACAGCGCTGATGGTTCCTACCCGAGCGATCACGGCACTGTTATTTTCACAGTTGCCCTGGCATTTATCTGCTGGCACAGATTATGGTCGGGTGTGATCCTGATGGTGGCAGGTATCGCCATTGCCTGGTCAAGGGTCTACCTCGGAGTTCACTGGCCACTGGATATGCTGGGTGGTTTTCTGGTGGGAATGCTTGGCTGCATCGCTTCTCAATGCGGATGGTCCCTGTACGGCGAGCGGCTGTTATCTTTAGCAGGCACCCTCTATAGCCGGTTATTTGGCCCATTGATCCGCAAAGGATGGGTTCACCCTTAAACCTCTGTTACGGGCAAAGCGATCAGGCTTTGCCCGTTCTCATAATCAGCCAAACCATTTCTGATATAGCGTGCTGATTTTCATACTTATAAAGTCCAGGATACGACTAAAAAAGCTCCCCTGTTTCACTTCTTCCATAACCACCAGCGGCTTCTGATCAATTACCTTGCCCCCGAGCTGGAAGTTGACAGTCCCGACAACCTGCCCTTTATTCAGCGGCGCTTCCAGGACCGGTGTGTTCAGGGTGTAACCCGCTTTCAGATTATTGACCTGGCCTCTCGGCAAGGTGACCGCTGTATTCGCCATCACTCCTAAATCTGCATATTTGCTGTCACCATACCAGACTCGCTGCTGAACAAAGGGTTTGTCGGCTTTTATCGGAAATACTGTTTCATAATAGCGGAAACCCCAGTTGAGTAATTTCTCACTTTCCCTGAACCGGATAGCATCCGTTTTAGCACCCAGAACTACGGAGATCAGCCGCATATTCCCCGACGTCGCGGATGCCACCAGGTTATTACCGGCGCCCGAGGTATAACCTGTTTTAATACCATCAACCTGTAAGTCAGTACTCCACAGCAGCCGGTTACGGTTAGGCTGACGTATATTATTAAAGGAAAATTCTTTTTCCTTGTTTAATGCATACTCGTCGGGAACATCACGGATTAAAGCCTGGCCAATCAGTGCCATATCACGAGCTGTACTGTATTGTCCCGGTTCATCCAGTCCATGAACTGTTGAAAAATGCGTATTCTGCAATCCCAGTTGTTTTACATAGTTATTCATCAGGTCGATAAACGCACTCTGACTTCCGGCAACATAATCAGCTAATGCAATGCAGGCATCATTGCCGGACTGAATCACGATGCCTTTATTTAAATCAGAGACCGATACCTGATCTCCGGGTTTTAAAAACATCAGCGAAGAACCACGCAGTTTAGGATTACCGGTTGCCCAGGCATCCTGCCCGATGGAGACCATATCCGTAGATTTTATTTTCCCGGATTTTAAAGCCTGACCCACCACATAACTGGTCATCATTTTGGTCAGACTGGCAGGGTCAAGCCGGTCATCGGCATGGGATTCTGCCAGTACTTTACCGCTGTTGTAGTCCATCAGGATCCATGCTTTGGCATCGATCTGCGGGGCATCAGCGGGTTGATCTGCATGCGCCAGCACCGGGGAGACCAGTAACAGAGCTATCATCACGGCGCGATATCGGGGGGAGTGACATGTCTTTTGCATGATTAACAGTCCGTCCTTGTTAAAAGAGATAAGTTTCGAAAATGTGGTTCATCCGCAGGATTTTATCAACCAGAACTTAACTGTTGTTGAGCCGGTAAATACATTTCCTGAATGACCTCAGGAATCGCTGAGCACACCGGAAGGATATTCAGCACCGGTATAAACTCTGCTGAGTTGTTCACTGGACTATCAATAACATAAGCCCGCAGGGATTGTATACTTTGCCGCCTCTCTTTACCAAAAGCATACATACGAAAATTTCCGACCAGAGACAGGCTGTTAGCTGATTTTTCCACAGAGACTTTTTCTCCGGGCCGGATAACTTCACTGACCACGGCTGATGCTCACTCTGCCGACTGAAACCGACATGACGTCACTATAACCATACATTAATCACGCTGAAACATAACGAGGAAATACTCAAAGTAGCATAAATGATATTACAGATACTTATTCAGCAATACTTTTTGGCAGCGGATCCTGCCGGCTATTGTTACCCTCTCCGGTGGCTAAAATGCTATTCTTAGTGTGTGATCTGTATTACCGGACAAGGTAAATATACACTTGCCCTCCGCGCATCGTTAACCTGGCAGGAGCCACTATGGAACCTTATACTTCCGGACTTATCTCTTTGGAAGATGCACAGCATTTAATCCAGCTACAAATCTCTCCCATCCGTGACAAGCTTCAACTGGCACTGAATGATGCGGCCGGAAGAATCACCGCCGATCCGGTGATTTCACCCATGGCTGTACCCGGATTTGATAATTCAGCGATGGATGGTTATGCCGTCCGCCTGGATGACCTGGCTCTGTCACGGCCATTACCGGTTGCCGGTAAAGCGCTGGCAGGAAATCCGTTTAACGGCGAATGGCCACGGGGTACCGTCATCCGCATTATGACCGGAGCACCGGTGCCTGCCGGTACCGATGCGGTTGTTATGCAGGAACAGGCCAATAGCAGTGAACAGGGAATAACGTTTACCGCTGAGGTGGTTGCCGGACAAAATATCCGTCGTACCGGAGAGGATATCCGTGCCGGTGACCAGATTCTGGAAGCGGGTGTCCGGCTGGGCGCTTCACAACTGCCATTACTCGCATCTTTAGGGATCAGCGAGGTCAGCGTATTACGTAAACTGCGGGTCGCTATATTTTCGACCGGTGATGAACTGGTGCCGGTAGGGCAGCCACTGCAGGCAGGGCAATTGTACGATACTAACCGGTTTGCTATCCGTCTGATGCTGGAAAAACTGGGTTGTGAGGTGGTCGATTTAGGCATCATCGCCGATGATCAGCAGTTACTGAAACAGGCCTTTGAGGAAGCCAACCGTCAGGCCGATGTAGTCATCAGTACCGGCGGGGTTTCGGTCGGGGAAGCCGATTTCACCCGCGATATGCTTGAAGCGCTGGGCACCGTCACTTTCTGGAAACTGGCAATCAAGCCCGGTAAGCCTTTTGCTTTTGGTCGTCTGTCAGAAAGCTGGTTTTGTGGCTTGCCCGGCAATCCTGTTTCCGCGGTAGTCACGTTCTATCAGCTGGTACAGCCAATGCTGGCGCGTTTACTCGGCCAGCAGCACAGCGGACTCGCCGCCCGTTTAACCGCCAGAACCAGTACATCACTGCGGAAAATGCCTGGCAGGATTGATTTTCAGCGTGGATATTTTTCTGCCACAGCAGATGGCACCCTGCAGGTTACCCCTGCCCCGCACCAGGGGTCGCATATATTCAGTTCATTTTCTAAAGCCAACTGTTTTATTGTGCTGGAACGTGAACGGGGAGCCGTTCAGAGCGGTGAAAATGTCACGATTGAGCCTTTTAATGATCTGCTGAGTGACTGAGCCATGATGCCACTGAATGATGCAGAAATTATGCGTTACAACCGTCAGCTGGTATTACAGGGGTTTGACTTTGACCGCCAGGAACAGTTGAAGGCATCAAAAGTGTTAGTTGCAGGCCTGGGTGGGCTCGGCTCTGCCGCAGCCCCCTGGCTGGTGTCTGCGGGGGTCGGACAGTTAACGTTACTGGATTTTGACACCGTATCTTTGTCCAACCTGCAACGGCAGATTTTACATAACGATGATACTCTCGGGATGGCAAAAACCGACTCTGCCGTGTTGTCATTACAGAAGCTGAACCCCTGGGTCACTCTCACACCCCTCTGTCAGCAATTAACCAATGATAATGCGGATGCCCTGGTACAGCATCACCATGCGGTTCTTGACTGCAGTGATAATGTTACCACCCGTGAATACCTGAACGCGGCATGCTATCGCCATAAAATCCCCTTAATCTCCGGGGCAGCTATCCGTATGGAAGGACAGCTAACCGTCTTTCGCTGGCAGAAAGGTGAACCCTGCTACCGTTGCATGAGCCGGTTGTTTGGCGATCAGACACTAAGCTGTGTCGAAGCAGGTGTAATGGCTCCGCTGGTCGGTGTTATTGGTGCGATGCAGGCCATGGAAACCTTGAAAGTGCTTACGGGTTATGGTGACAGCCGGGGCGGAAAAATCCTGCTGTATGACGCAATGACGGCCCGGTTTCGTGAAATGCGCCTGCAGCCCGATCCTGATTGCGAAATTTGTGGTCAGCCTGCTCAGTAATTCCCCTCTGCTACAGGCTAAGGCTTGCCTGAGGCCTTAGCCTGGTGTTCGGGAGCTACCCGGAGGCTTATCGCCGCCGGGTATTCTCCTGTTGCGGGAAATCAGGCAATCCCCTGACTACGCAGATAATCATCATAGCTGCCAGTGAAGTCGGTAATACCCTCAGCTTTTATCTCAATCACACGTGTGGCCAGTGAGCTGACGAATTCACGGTCATGAGAAACGAAGATCAGCGTTCCTTCATACATCTCCAGTGCCATATTCAGGGATTCGATAGATTCCATATCCAGGTGGTTGGTAGGTTCATCCATTACCAGCACATTTGGCCGGGCCATCATCAGCTTACCGAACAGCATGCGGCCTTTCTCACCACCTGACAGCACTTTTGCCGGTTTCTTAATATCATCCTGAGAAAATAACAGCCTGCCAAGAATACCACGCACTGCCTGCTCGTCGTCACCTTCCTGTTTCCACTGGCTCATCCAGTCGAAGACGGTCAGATCATTAGCAAAGTCAGCCGCATGGTCCTGGGCATAATATCCCTGCAAGACATTTTCCGACCATTTCACGGTGCCGTTATCCGGCGCAACTTCCCCCATCAGGGTTTTCAGCAGTGTGGTTTTACCAATACCATTGGCACCGATAATTGCGACCTTTTCCCCGACTTCCAGTAATAAATTAAGACGGTTAAATAATGGTCCCTTATCAAAACCTTTACTTAATTCTTCCGTTTGCAATGCATTACGGAATAATTTTTTATCCTGTTCGAAACGGATAAAAGGGTTCTGACGGCTGGATGCTTTAACTTCATCCAGTTTAATTTTATCTATTTGTTTGGCTCGTGATGTTGCCTGGCGGGATTTAGAGGCATTGGCACTAAAGCGGCTCACGAAGGACTGTAATTCAGCGATCTGTGCTTTCTTTTTCGCATTATCTGATAATAAACGATCACGGGCCTGAGTTGCCGCAGTCATATACTCATCATAATTTCCGGCATAGACCCGCAGTTCACCGTAATCCAGATCCGCCATATGCGTACATACCATATTCAGAAAGTGGCGATCGTGGGAAATGATCACCATGGTACTGTTACGCTCGTTTAATACCTGCTCAAGCCAGCGGATAGTATCTATATCCAGGTTGTTGGTTGGCTCATCCAGCAACAATATATCAGGGTTAGAAAACAGCGCCTGTGCCAGTAACACACGTAATTTCCATCCTGGTGCAACTTCGCTCATGGGGCCGTAATGCTGTTCCTGAGGGATGCCCACACCTGATAATAGTTCTCCTGCCCGGGCTTCTGCAGTGTATCCATCCATTTCACCATACTGAACTTCCAGTTCAGCCACTTTATAACCTTCATCTTCACTCATTTCAGGTAAAGAATAAATACGGTCACGTTCCTGTTTTACTTCCCAGAGTTCATTATGCCCCATAATGACCGTATCAAGGACCGTAAAGTTTTCGAACGCAAACTGATCCTGGCGTAATTTACCAATCCGCTCATTAGGATCGTAAGAGACATTTCCGGCACTTGGCTGTAAATCACCGCCCAGGATCTTCATAAACGTTGACTTACCGCTGCCGTTGGCACCAATTAAACCATAACGATTCCCTCCGCCGAACTTTACAGAGATATTTTCAAACAATGGCTTACTGCCAAACTGCATCGTCACATTACTGGTTACTAACACGGGATAGCCTTATAGATAAATCGGATTCAGGAAAAATTGTGGTTCAGAAAGCCAGACGGTTGCTGTACTTTCTGACACAGCGAGATTCAGTGATCTTATATAACAGCAGACAGTACCATTTGCTAAAAGTAACTGAAACAATAACCGACGGATTTTATGTCAGTTGTCTGCTCTGGCCTGTACTGCGTCTTAATCACGTGACTGATAAAAGCAAAAAAGCCAGTAACAGAATGTCACTGGCTCTCCCACTAACAAGGAGTTTGCACCTGATTAGATCAGGAAATCGTCCAGGCTTTTACCTTCGTCCAGCGCTTTTTTGATCGCGGCTGGTGTACGGCCCTGGCCGGTCCATGATTTAGTTTCACCGTTTTCATCGGTGTATTTATATTTAGCAGGACGCGGGGCGCGTTTTACACGTTTTTTGCTCACCTCAATTGAACCCAGTAATTCGTTAGGGTCAATACCGTCGGCCAGCAACATTTCACGGTACTTAGTCAGTTTTTCTTCTTTCTCACGATTCTGAGCTTGTTCAGCTTCAATTTCTTCGCGACGTTCATTAACAACAACAGTCAGTTTTTCCAGAACTTCTTCCAGATCACTTAATGCCAGGTCACGGGCCTGCGCACGCAGAGTACGAATGTTATTGAGAACTTTAAATGCATCACTCATCATATTTTCCTTGCTTATCCGGGTACAAATAACTGTGGAGCTGAGGTTACCTAATTTAAATAAAAAAATAAATAGCCGAATACTGATTATAAAATTTAAATTTTAAATTTAGCATTATCGGTTACAGGCTGAATAAAAATTAACGCTCATTTAACAGTGCTGCAGATAACCAGCTCTCCGGTACTCCCTCTTAGCATAACCCCGTAAGCAAGATAACTCTTATAGAAAATGATAACGGCGGACATTACATTCCGCAGACATTAATTACTTAAATCTTCTTTTCTAATCATAACATGACAATTGAAGCTGAATTTTGTACCTGATATTGCAACGCATTACCAATACAACTAATCAAAATTCAGACAGATAACCTTCCGGGCTGTAAGCTTATTATGCCACATACAGACTCTCGCTGAGTGGTTAATGGTTTTGTTGAATCGTTTGCGTCACTACAGGCAAAGGAATAGTGCCGTTTCTTCCTGAGATTAAATATCACAGAATATATACAGAAAAATATTATGTTTTCAGCCGGATATAAAAATAATCCGAACTGACAGCAGGCTTCTCAGGAAGTTTATAGCAACAACTGAAAAAGTAATCTGTTGGCTGTTATCTGAGGACAAAAAAAACAACCACACGTCACCGCGGGTTGTCTTAAGTGATTGCTATCGGAGATCCTGCACACTGCCAGATAATTTATTTTTCTGACTGATATTGCTGGTTAAACGCTTTAAATATCGCCAGTGTTTCTTCACTGACATGATGTTCAATACCTTCAGCATCACGGTGGGCAGTATCCGGGCTGACGCCTAATGTCAGTAAAAAAGCTTCGACAATATGGTGCCGTTCCCTGCTTTGTTCTGCCAGAGTTTCCCCTTCTGCTGTCAGAAATACCCCGCGATAAGGTACCTGCTCTACCAGTCCGCTAGCCGCCAGTTTCTTCAGCATCTTAGCAACCGTCGGCTGAGAGACACCCAGCCTCGCTGCCATATCAACCTGCCTTGCTTCACCAAATTCATGAATCAGGTCGGATATCAGCTCAACATAATCATCAATTAATTCCCTGCGATGTGCTTCCCTGACCTGCCGAAACCCTTCGGCATGATCCTCGACATCTTTAATTGCCCCCGGCAGGGAACTGACATTATTTGCTCGACGGTTCATTAAACTTCCTCATTATAATCTTGCCAGTTCCGTGGGCAGAAACCGGCAATCTGTCCGGTATTGTAAACCAGCTGCACAGAAGCTCAAATTTTTCATCAATAGCCATGGCTAAATGATATAGCAAATGCTATATCTTACTGCAGACACAGAAGGTATGGTTATTGTTCGCCAGCCAGTGTGTCGTGCTGTACCAACCGGCAGTCTTAGGCAGAGGAGAAGCAGCCATGAAAAAATCAGTAACCTGCGGCATCTGTAAGCACCAGCTATCTTTGGCCTCTGTTAATCGTCACAGTTATCAGTGGCTGAAATGCATATATTTACGTTCGCCCTTCAGCCTGCGGTTATTGTTACTGAATATGTTGTTTCAGCAGTTTAAAAAAACCAGACAACAGACATTGCTGCCATTACCTGCCAGCCGTTTCCGTCACCTGCATCCTATTCCGGTAAAAATCCTGTAAATTTACGCTCAGAGAATGCTCTGCCGGTAAAGTTCAGACTGCCGATGCATACAATGGAACCGTTGCTGTTGTTTGCCCGTTAAGGTGCATGGTTCAGTAACCCGTTTGACTGCCAACGCAGGGAGGTTCCGGACAGAAGGTGCAACGGAAGATCTGTGCCTGGCACCATCATTTTTCAGAGCGGAGAGATACAGACTAACAGAATGTGCAGCAAGGCCATCACTGAAACAAAGGCATAAAAAAACGGCCGCGGGGGCCGTTTTTTCTACAGGACAGTCTAAGTAAACTTAGAAGCTGTAGCCGATACCAGTGATCCAGGTACCAACGTCGACGCTGCGGATACGGCTCTGCTCGTAACCAACGTCAACTGCAACGTTTTCGATTGGGTTAAACTGCAGGCCTGCACCATAAGAGAAACCAACATCGCTGCTATCTTTCTTGTTGTAAGCAGTCTGGTCGTTCAGCTGGTATTTACCGAAACCGATACCGACAACACCGTAGATGCTGACCCAGTCGTTCAGACGGTAAGCAGGACCACCAGTGAAGCCGTAGTACTGACCTTTCTGGTAATAACCATCAATAGTACGGTCTTTTTCAGTGTAGGTGAAAGATCCGATCCAACCCAGCGGGTTAGAACCATCTTCGTAGCGATATTTCAGGTTGAAACCATTAGCTTTGTTCAGTACGCCCTGGTAGTCACTCTGTGCGTAACCTGCGCTAACGGTGCTCTGTGCCATTGCAGAACCGGCAGATACTGCCAGTACGCAAGCTAATGCTGAAAGACATGCAATTTTTTTCATAATCACCTCAAATGTGAAACGACTTTTTCCTGACAACGGGGAAAATATAACAAAAACCAGCAAGAAACTCTGCCGATATTTTATTGTCTAACAGATTGTTTGGTGTAACAGAAAGTTACCAGTCAACTGTAATGCACTGATTTTATTTTAGATTACTCCTGTAATCTCTGCGTAATTTTTTTGTGCTCAGGACAAATCTTTAAGGATATTCTTAAAATAACAGGACATTTCTTTACATTTAAAAAGATTCACCGCTTAAAAAACAACCATCGATCGTATTAATTTTACCCGCCTGATGAGTTAATTTATACAATCAGCTAAACTCCGCCACAAATTAATCTTTCTGATGCCGGAATAGCACGAAATGTTCATTGCCGATAAAAAAAACGCCAGCCTGTGGTTTCCTGTGATGCTGTTACTGGTTGCCATGATCTCGTTACAGGGTGCGGCCTCACTGGCTAAGCACCTGTTTCCTATGGCCGGTGCCACCGGAGTTGCCGCTTTACGACTTGGCCTGTCCACCCTCATGTTATGGTGTATTTTCAAACCCTGGCGTTTGACCTTTACAAAAGAACAACGCAGACCGCTTATTTTCTACGGGCTGGCGCTGGGGGGAATGAATATGCTGTTCTATCTTGCCCTGCGAACCATCCCGCTTGGCATTGGTGTCGCCCTGGAATTCTTAGGGCCTCTGACTCTGGCACTGGCAAACTCACGCCGTATCCCTGACTTTATCTGGATTATTGTCACAGTTACCGGCCTGGGGCTACTGATGCCTCTGGGAGACAGCCTGTCAGATATCGATCCTCTTGGCGCAGTACTCGCCCTCTGTGCAGGTGCCTGCTGGGCAATCTATATTATATTTGGCAGAAAAGCCGGTGCAGAGCATGGCCCGGCAACCGTGGCTGTCGGTTCTCTGATCGCCTCAGTAGTATATGTACCGATTGGCGTAACATTTGCTGACAGTGGTATCTGGCATTGGGAAATCATCCCGCTGGCCCTGCTGGTGGCATTATTATCAAATGCCATCCCCTACTCTCTGGAAATGATGGCCCTGACGCGCCTGCCCGCGCGTTTATTCGGTACCCTGATGAGTATGGAACCCGTAGTCGCGGCAATATCAGGAATGATATTCCTTAGTGAAATGCTGACCCTGCCTCAGTGGCTGGGATTAACAGCCATTATTGTTGCTTCAGCAGGCTCCACCCTGACAATGCAACCGCCAAAAAATAAGATCCGCCGTATTAAAGTTAAATCCTCCTGAGCCTGTTTCCTTGCTGCATTATCCCCTCGCCACCCCCTGAGATATCAGGGGATTGGTAATCTCAATCACACCGATTGGTGTATCTGCCGTGCAAAATATGACACCGTTGCTATACTTATTTCCGTGTTAAAGAGATCTGTAATACAAGATCAACTGACAGAGGAAATCACTAAATGAGTACCGCAAAACTGGTAAAAACTAAGGCTTCTGATCTGATCTATACCCGCAATGATGTAGCCGAAAAAGATAAAAAGGCTGCCATTAAAGTTCTGAGCCGCGTGGTCGTTGAGTTAATTGATCTCTCGCTAATCACCAAACAGGCCCACTGGAATATGCGTGGCGCCAACTTTATCGCAGTCCACGAAATGCTGGATGGCTTCCGGACGGCAATTACTGATCATCAGGATACGGTTGCCGAACGTATCGTTCAGCTGGGCGGTGTGGCATTAGGAACCACTCAGGTGGTTAACGATGCATCTCCGCTGAAAGCCTATCCGTTGAATATTCATACAGTGCAGGAACACCTGGTCGCGCTGGCGGAGCGTTACGGGCTGGTCGCTAACGATGTTCGTAAAGCCATCGATGAAGTTCCGGATGAAGACAGTGCAGATATCTTCACCGCCGCGTCGCGGGATCTGGATAAATTCCTGTGGTTTATTGAAGCGAATATTGAATAATCCGGCCACCGGTGATAACCGGCAGATATCCCTGCTTACGGCGGAGATATCTGCGTCTTCGGCTAACGGCGGCGTAATAATTTACGTCGCTGCTCTTCCTGATGAAAACTCCACGCCAGTATCCGGCTTTGTTTCTGCCCCTGTCCCATTTCCAGGATTCTGATCTGTGCAGCACCACAACTCCGCAGTAAACTGGTCAGTGGCAACAGATTCTCTTTCTTCGATACTAGGCTAGTGAACCAGCCAGCCTGCCCGGCAAATATCACACTTTCATGGATCATCCGGGTAATAAACCCGCGTTCGCCCCCCGTGCACCATAATTCATTATGCTGTCCGGCAAAGTTGAGCGGGCTGTGTTTGTCGATACCCAGGTTACGGATTTTTCGCGCACTGCCCTGCTGCGCATCTTCTGCTGAACTGTGGAACGGCGGATTACAGATGGTCAGATGGTAAAAATCGGTTTTACGCAAAATACCGTTAAATATCGCCGCCGGATTTTTCTGTAACCTGATACGTATTGCCTGCTGCAATCCGGGGTTTGCGGCCACAATCGCATTGGCTGCAGTGACGGAAGCCGGATGAATATCCGTACCGGTAAAACGCCAGCCATATTCCGCATAACCAATTAACGGATAAATACAATTGGCACCACAGCCAATGTCCAGAACATCAGCGGCCCCCTGCACCGGACCCTGTATATCCTCAGACAATAAGTCAGCAATATAATGCAGATAATCGGCCCGTCCGGGGACTGGCGGGCAAAGAAATCCGTCAGATAATTGCCAGTTCAGATCATAATACTGTTTCAGCAAGGCCTGATTTAATGCTCTGACCGCTTTTGGCTCGGAAAAATTAACTGACCGCCGGCCGTCAGGTGTGGTGATTAACCAGTCACTCAGATGCGGGTTGATGGCAGACAGGCGTTCAAGGTCATAACTGCCCTGATAGCGATTCCGCGGATGCAATGATTGTTTGAGTATTGTTTTTTTCATAAATAGTCACAGGAAAAACCAGCGTGTAACTTACCCACCCTGGCATAAAAAATAAAGCCGCAATCTCTGATTAATATAAACAGTCAGGGAATATTCAGTATCCCAACGCCTGCAATTGTCTCAGTCCCTGATCGACCGTTGCACAACGGCCGCTGGCAACCAGACAACAGGCAACCTGCAGCCGTAACGGCTGAGGCACCGGAATCGACTGTTCCAGCACGTCCTGCGTCCAGCGGGCTGTATCCGCTGCAGATTTTGAATCAGGCAGCCTGGCGGCCGCTTCAGGCTGCCGTTCAGTCAGTAGCAGTGGCTCACCGTCCCCGCCGGTGACCTGATAAATGGCCGGCCCGCGCTGCGGATTGGCGTAGACCTCCCCTTCACAGCCATTTAATAATAATGCAGGCGCGCCGGTCTGGCGGAAAAAGGTCGCGACTTTAGGAACATATTCCGGGTGAGATACTGCAGATAAGCGTAGTGCAGCATCATCGGCAAACGGACTGGCCAGTTTCGCCAGGGAATGGGCACTGTTACGTAAACCCAGCTGCCAGCGCAGGGCCAGTTGCCTGGCTAACGCCGGACACCATTGGTCGATGGTAATAAACGCCAGATGCCCCTGATTAAGCTGTTGTTGTGCCTGCGCAATACTCACCGGGAAAATACCCAGTGCGGCAAAAACGGCTTCACTGGTGATGCGGGTAGGATCATGATCAATCCCATGAACAAATACCGGGAAACCGATTTTCTGCAGTAATAATGCCAGCAGTGGTGTCAGGTTTCCCTGGCGACGAGCACCATTATAGCTGGGGATTACCACCGGTAACGGCAGACCCGCGGGAACCCGCAACTGTGGCAGTTTCTGCTGGAGTGCACGATAAAAGCCCAGCATTTCAGTGTCACTTTCCCCTTTAATACGTAGCGCGATTAATACCGCGCCCAGTGTCAGCGGATCAAGCTGGTCATCAAGCATCGCCTGGTACAACTGATAAGCTGTCTGCTGGTCCAGATCGCGCGCATGATTTTTTCCGCGCCCGATCTCTTTTACTATCCGGATAATATCCATGCTGATTTCCTGTCTGCAGGCCGTCGGCCCTGTCATTAATAGTCAGCCAGTGTATTAACGCCGGGTCCGGCGCTTTACGGTTTTCTTACCGGTGCTGGCGGTGGCTTTTTTACTGTTATCCGGCGGCGGAATCACCGGCTGTTCGATAGCAAATACCGGTAACGCTGAGAGTAAACGACTGCCATACGCTTTACTTAGCAGCCGGCGATCATAAATAATGACTTCGCCTGAACACTGATGGCTGCGTATTAGTCTTCCTACCTGCTGAATAAGGGTAAAGGATGCACTGGGCAGACTCTGAATTTCAAACGGATAACGTTTCTGGCTTTTCAGCCATTCACCTTCGGTGACTATGACCGGACTGTCGACAGGCGGAAATGAGATTTTGTGAATATGCACCTGAGTTAATAGTTCGCCTTTCAGATCCAGCCCCTCAGAAAATGATTGCAGCCCCACCAGCACACTCTGCTGTCCTGCCTTTACCCGCTGACGATGGAGCGCAATTAGCCTTGAACGCGGCTGATCGCCCTGCACCAGTAGCATCAGACGTAAATCGGCCACTTCCGCCAGAAAAAGCTGCAACGCCCGGCCACTGGAAAATAAAACCAGGCTCCCCGTATGTTTTTTTTCGGTTACCTGCTGACGAAAATAACGCGCCATCTCAGCAATATGCAACGCCTCCTGTGCAAGCTGCGGTTCATATTGCATTTCAGGGATCACCAGTTTCCCCTGCCGCACATGGTCAAAAGGTGAGTCCAGTGCGACAAAACGGTCCTCTGCTGCGTTATTCAGCCCGGACATCTCACTGAGACGCCGGAAGCTGTTCAGGGAACGTAACGTTGCGGATGTCAGGATCACGTGGGGGACTTTCCGCCATAACAATTTTTCCAGCTGATCGCTGACCCGGATCCCTGCACAATGAAACCATAAATGACGCTTACCTTCCTGCCAGTCAGTGGTCAGCCATTTGGAGACCGGTGCGCCCGAGAGCTGTTGCATACCCGCCAGCCACCATAGCTTACTCAGCGATTCGAACCAGCCGAGAAAGCGGTTAAGCTGTAACAGCCCGCGATGAATACGTACCATATTCTCTTTTCCGGTCATTTCTCCCAGCAGAGTGATCAGACCCTCACACAGCCCGCGTAATGCGTCACACAGTTTAAACAATCGCTGGCAGCATTGTTCGGTGTCTGCCGGTAACTTTCCCATCACAAAACGGTATTCACAGGCTGTCTGGCCCTGTTCCGGCAGCAGTGGCGATATACCCGCCACCAGTTCCACGATCAGTTGCTGCACCGTGGCACAATGCTCACCCAGCCGTTGCGGATTAGCCAGCGGCGGCGGCGACTTAAAGGTAAACCAGCTGCGGAGCGTTTCTATCAGTTTAGTAAACAAATCCAGTTGCAGGCCGGTACCGGCCGGGGAGATATCACTGCTCATCTCCAGGGCATCCCGCGCAACATCCGGCAAATGATGTCCTTCATCAATCACCAGCAGCATCTCTTTGGCCGGGGGCAACACCGTGTCAGTCTCGAGTGCAGCCATCACCAGTGCATGATTAGCCACAATGACTTCTGAATGTTCGATTTCCCGGCGGGCAAGAAAAAACGGACATTCCCGGTACCACTGACAGTGGTGCGCAAGACAACTGGTTTTATCCGTCGAAATTTTCTGCCACAGCTGATCATCAATTTGCTCACTGCAATGATCACGCAATCCATCCCATGCGCCACTGGCCAGGGACTTCTCCAGCCCGGACGCTATTTTCTCTTCCCGCTGTTGCTGTTCTCCTGAGACTTTTGCTATCTGACCGGCGGATTCATCCAGCCAGTACAGCAGATCTCCCTGAGTATCCTGCTGGTCACTTATAAAATAAAGATTACGCGGACACACATAACGACGGCGACCGAAAGCCGCGGTAAACGCCAAATCAGGAATGAATTTTTTGAGTAATGGTAAATCTTTATCAAAAATCTGATCCTGCAGTGCCACATTCGCGGTACTGATCACCAGTTTCTTTTCTGACGAACGGGCGATGGCAATACCGGGGATCAGATACGACAACGTTTTCCCCACCCCGGTCGGGGCTTCAATCGCCAGATGACGTCCGGCCTCACCCGACAAGGTTTTGGCGACCTCAGCAATCATCTGCCGCTGAGGCGGACGCGGGACAAAGTCCTCCACCTGCGCCTGCAGTTGCTTATACCATTCACCAATTTGTAATTTTATTGCGGGTGTCAGAACCATAACGACCGTCTGCTGGAAGAATCAGCCTGTATTTTTACACAGTATGCTGGCTGACGGCAGCCCTGAAAGAAAAATTGCGATAAAAAACGGATGACGGACAGAGAAAATCCTGTGATAGCGGGAAATACCCGCCGGATAAATACCGGCGGGACCGGTTCCCGATAAGGATAACGTTTATCACTGAACAGTTAACAGGTATTATCGGCCATCTGAATTAAGGAGCGGTATATAAATGAACTGGCAAAAAATCGGTATTACTTTCCTTTTTTTCCTGCTTGCCCTCGGCGGCGTGGGGGGCCTAATGCTGGTCGGGTATAGCATTATTATCGGTGCCTGACAGGCAGACATTACCGGAGAATATCGCAGCGGTATCAGGATATTAGCCGGTAGTGCCGGGCAGACTACTGTGTTGCCCTTGTTTCGAGAACCTGCTGCAGAGTGTGCCTGAACCAGGGCGTGAAGCGTTCAGCACTGGCGGCCATCTCCTGCTGCAACCTGCCGGGGCTGACGTAACGCCAGGCATCGGCTTCCTGAAGATTTAACTGTGGTAACTGCCGGGTGACTCCGAAAAATATATGCCCGTATTCATGCTCAGTAAGTCCGTTCTCCAGCAGAAGGTTATAACAGGTTTCAAAAACCGGCGTCAGCGCCATCCTGATCCCCATCTCTTCCTGTAAACGGCGTTCTGCCGCATGCTGCGTCGTTTCTCCGGGAAACGGGTGCCCGCAGCAGGTGTTACTCCACAGCCCGCCACAATGGTATTTATGTGCGGCACGGCGTTGTAACAACAGATCGCCCTCAGGCGTAAACAGATAGACGGTCACTGCCCTGTGCAATAAGCCTTTTTCATGCACTTCCAGTTTTTCCATCGTTCCGGTCGGTTTATCATCTTTATCAACAAGAATAACTTCGATCACTGACATAAAATTCCTTTATAGACTTGCCGGAATGATACACCGCCCGCGACTGCCGGGAAATTGTTTGCCTCAGGGCAGTCTGCCCACCCGTTGCATCGCCCGGTGCCATGCCCCCTGCTGTATGGACCAGCGCAATAGCCGTGCAATAGTCTCCATACTGTAACGTGTCATTGTCCGTTGCAAGCCTGAGCGTGGCGGACGTCCCGGCACACCGGTCCATGAAGGCAGTAAATCACCACCGGCGCGCAGCATAATACTCATTACCGGCCTGGCGGCGGCTGATGGCGGCGGGGCTGAAAATAAGAGTCTGCTCACTTCCAGGGTCCGTTGATCAATACGCAGCTGCGGACGCATAGCCTGCAGATATTCTTCAACCTGATTCACGGAGACGGGAATATCAGCCGCCCCGAGTGCGGTGCCGGTTAAAGCGGCTTCAGCATAATAACGGTTCTGATCTGCCAGGCTGAGGCGCGGATTTTTATAACGTAAATGGGCCGCCAGAAAACTGGACATTTCGGCAACATGTACCCAGGTCAGTAACGCCGGATCACTGGCCTGATAAACCAGGCCGTCCGGTGTTCTTCCTTTTACCCGCAGGTGGATATTCTTCACTTTTTCGATTAAAAAACGGGCATCCTGCATGTTACCAAAACTGGTAACAGCAATAAACTGGCTGGTTCTCCGTAAACGGCCGAACATATCCTGACGAAAATCTGAGTGATCCCAGACACCTGCCAGGGCTGCGGGATGCTGCATTTGTAACAGCAAGGCGGCGATACCGCCACAGAGCATCGATGCAAAGTCACCATGTACCGCCCACACCATACTGTCGGGGCCAAATAACCCGGCATCTCCGGGCGGCTGGTTTAAATCAAATTCATTCAGGGACAGACCGTTCAGCCGGTAGACCTGGCGGGCAATTCTGTTACGTAACATATTCATCATTTACCGGGCAGCGCCGGCGGTCGGTGTACCGGTGCTGCCTGATTTTCCGGATTATTGATAAGTAAATTGTGTTTTCTGTGTCCGGACCGAGTCCAGACCAATCATCAGGTTAAACACTCCCGGTTCTGCCACATATTTCATCTGCGGGTCCAGGAATTTCAAATCATCTTCATTCACCCTGAAGGTAACCTTCTGTGATTCTCCGGCGTTAAGATCGATTCTCCGGAACCCTTTCAGCTCTTCCACCGGACGGCTGATACTGGCAACAGGATCATTCAGATACATCTGCACCACTGTCGCCCCTTGCCGTTTACCGGTGTTGGTGACTGTCACACTGGCCTGTAGTTCACCACCCTGCGAAAAGTGGCTGGCAGATAACGTCACCGGCGACAGCGTAAACCGGGTATAACTGAGTCCGTAGCCGAACGGATATAAAGGCCCGTTTATCGCATCATAATAATGGGAAGTATATTTATCCGGATGCAGGTAGTCATAAGGCCGTCCGGTGGGCAGATGATTATAATATAAAGGAAATTGTCCGACCGAACGCGGGAAAGTGACCGGGAGTTTACCGGACGGATTTTTGTCGCCAAACAGAATATCGGCAATCGCATTCCCGCCTTCGGTGCCACTGAACCAGGTTTCCAGGATAGCATCGGCCTGCTCAGCCTGCTGGCTGATATCCAGCGGACGTCCGTTCATCAGTACTATCACCAGAGGTTTGCCGGTGGCTTTCAGAGCATCAAGTAAACGGCGCTGGGCTTCAGGAATACGGATATCGCTGCGGCTGGAAGCCTCATGGGCCATTCCCTGTGATTCACCAACTGCGGCAACAATCACATCCGCTTTACGGGCAATAGCCACGGCCTGATCACGCAGTTGTTGCGGCGATTGCCTGTCTACCGTTACCGACGGTTGATAACTGTTCAGAAACTTTTGTACTAACGGATTATCGGTAATGTTTGCGCCTTTGGCATACAGCAGTGTCCCCTGTCCCTGTAACGCATTACGCATTCCCTGTAACAGGGTCACCGACTGTCCGGCAACCCCGGCGGCAGACCAGCTGCCCATAATATCGCGCTGACTGTCAGCCAGCGGCCCTACCAGTGCAATGGTCTCCTGTTTTTTCAGGGGCAAAACATCGAGCCGGTTTTTCAGCAGTACCATGGTTTTATCAGCCACTTCCCGCGCCTGCCGGCGGTGTAAACGGTTTTCAGCATTGGTATCCGCCGGGTCACTGCCGGCAGGCCCCAGGTGGCTGTAGGGATCACGGAACAGTCCCATCGCGTATTTCACATTCAGTACATGACGGGTGGCATCATTAATTTCGTCCATCGTCACCGCACCGCTTTTCACCAGTTCGGGCAAATACTGGCTGTAATACTGGTCACTCATACTCATATCAATGCCGGATTTCAGGGCAATACGCACCGCATCACGGGGATCGGCAGCCACCCCATGTTTAATGAGCTCTTTTATCGCACCATGGTCACTGATAGTAATCCCTTTAAATTTCCATTGGTCACGTAAAATATCTTTCAGTAACCATGCATTGGCGGTCGCAGGTACACCATTGATCGAATTAAGGGCAACCATCACCCCGCCACTGCCTGCATCTAAGGCCGCTTTATAGGGTGGCATATACTCGCCGAACATACGTTGCGGGCTCATATCCACTGAGTTGTATTCCCGCCCTCCTTCCACTGCGCCATAGAGTGCAAAATGTTTTACGCTGGTCATCAGGGAGTATCGGTCAGCAGGACTTTTCCCCTGCATCGATTCTACCATTGCACGCCCCATCATGGCGCTCAGCAATGTATCTTCTCCAAACCCCTCTGACATACGTCCCCAGCGTGGTTCATGGCTGACATCCACCATCGGTGCCCAGGTCATATTCAGGCCATCATCAGCCGCTTCATATGCCGAAATACGGCCGACGGTTTTCACCGCATCAATATCCCAGCTGGCTGCCAGGCCTAACGGAATCGGGAAAATTGTCCGCTGGCCATGTACTACATCATAGGCAAAAAATAACGGAATTTTCAGCCGGCTCAACTGCATCACCTGGTCCTGCATTGCCCGGATATCCTGACGGGTCACCGTATTAAAAATAGCCCCGACCTGTCCGTGACGGATCATTTCACGGATGGCCGGTTTGGGATTATCCGGACCGACACTGATTAAACGCAACTGACCAATTTTTTCATCCAGGGTCATTTTATCCAGTAACTGTGTGACATAGGCATCCCGGGCCTGTTCACCACCAAACGCCGGGGCTTGCGGCTCTGCCCCGAAGGCAGCAGGCACAGCAATCGTTATTGCCAGTAACGGGTATATCCATTTCATCAGCATATTCTCAGAGGCAAGGAGATAAAGACCGGTACAACCCGCGGCACAGGCCGCGGGTTATGTCAGAAAAGCATAGCATGCACATTACCGCCCGGGCCCCGTGCCCGGCCGGGGTAAGGATTAGTGTTGCCGGGCCGCAGCGGTATTTTCTGCCGGTATCGCGGGCTTCTGTTCAATCACCATGGTCTGGGGTGAAGATAACGCCACCCCCTGATCCCGGAGTCGTACCAGAATTTCAAACAGTAATTCGCTCTTAACCGAAGAAATCTGCCGCTGTGTGGCAACATTACCGGTGACACTGAGCAAAATCCCTTGCGCTGAAAGATCTTTAAAACTCACCGAAGGGGCCGGAGTTTCCAGAATACGTTCATTGTCACGGTAAACACCCAGTAAAATTTCTTTTACCTGTACCGGATCAATATCCAGCGGAAATGTCACAGGTATGGTAACCACCCCCTGAGCATTGCCCATAGTTGCGTTACGGACGTTCTGGGAGATCAACTGAGAGTTAGGGACAATCACCGTCGATTTATCCGTCAGCTGAATTTCGGTAGCCCTGACATTAATCCGCCGGATATCCCCTTCATAACCGCCTATACCCACTAAATCACCGACTTTTACCGGCCGTTCAGTCAGCAGAATCAGTCCGGAGATAAAGTTTTTCACAATTTCCTGCAAGCCAAAACCGATCCCGACTGACAGAGCACTGACAATCCATGCCAGTTTATTCCACTGTACCCCCATCACCGATAACGCCAGCAGGATCACCAGCACATAACCCACATTACTGAACAGGGTAATAATTGATACCCGCATCCCTTTATCCATGGCGGTTTTGGGTAAAAACTCCTCATCCAGCCAGCGTCTTATGGTCCGTAAAAGATAAATACCAACCAGTAACGGGATTAATGCTGTCACTAACTGCGACGGCACAATATTCAGTTTTTCCAGTCCCTTGCCGCCCCAGAACCCGATGGCTTTTTGCAGCATTTCTGCCGGAGATGACGAGGTAATAGTGCCATTAAATAAAGCGAGGATCAGGATAAGTACCAGGCAGGATTTTAATAATGCCGCCAGCAGCGTGGAAATCTGATACAGGTAACGCTCATCAATATTCAGGGCACGCTGTACCCGCCTGCCACAGGCATTACTGGTTGAAAAAATCGCTTCGCAGCTGTCACTTGCCAGTCGGCTCAGCAGGTAAAATGCACTGAACAGGATACCGACCCATACCACTTCATAACTGACGAAGCGGCCAAAGGTGACATAACCAATAGCCAGTGACAGCAGAATAGTCATCCCGGTAATAAGTAACGCCAGCTCAATCAGGCTGAAAACGACAGAGCGCTCCTGTTCAGATGAATCATCCTGATGTACACGGCGACGTACTTGACTGATGCGCATAACGATAATGACTGCGAATACACCAATCAGTAATGCTGTCAGACCGTTGCCGAACACGGTGGTATTGACACTGGTCCCGATAATGTAGTTAAAAGACTCCAGTGCCTGAAAAACAAATACCAGTGAAGCGATAATGGTCGGAAAAGGTTTCATCGCCAGCGCGATCCGGTTACTGATATTCGCCAGCCGCCAGGAAGGCCGTCGCGTGGATAAAAACGCTCTGCCCAGCCCGGCAATCAGCCCGCTGGTAATACTTAACTGTACCAGCCGTGCGACATACTCCTGTACATCGCTGTCAACCGCTTCACTACGGGTGAAGGCCAGCGCCAGGAAATTGAAGGATAATACCACTGATACTAAGGTGGTAAGTGCAATGGCTGTTGCCAGAAAACTGCGTCTTAAACGCCCTTCGGGAAGTTTATGAATGCTGACCCATGCCACAAACTCTTCCATATAGCGCCGGCCGGCAACCATCACCAGAACAGCCGCCAGTAACCAGCAGACAGTGCCGACTCGCCATGCCGGTTGCCAGGAAATGGCTATCGTACTCACCAGTTCTTCACCGAAACCACCGATTTTCTCACGATCAAAATGGTTACTGTTGTACAGGGGCTGCCAGAAACCGGCGGAAAAGATACTGCCTGAATTCAGGGCCAGCTGAGTTTTAAGCTGATCACGGCGCAGATTAAGGATCTGAGCCGACAGTGTTATCCCCCCGTTTTTTAAACCGTCGGCCTGGGAGATCTGAGCATCCAGCTCTGCTTTCTGTGCTTCCAGCATCCGGCGTTTATTGGCGACATCGGCTGTTTCTTTGACACCGCTGTCCGGTGCCGGTGCTGTACCCAGCACCGCGAGCTGAGCAACTGTTTTCTGTCGCAGGGGTAACAGACTCTGCCCCAGAGTATCGGCATTCTGTGATAATTCCTGAGCCATGTCATTCAGCTGACTCAGGGTAACATCGGTACTGTTAGCGGATACCTGCCCCTTAATTTTATCCAGAATCGCCTGCATATTTGCCAGTTCTTTACTGGCATTTACCCGGGGTGCAGGGGCGGCAGTACTCTCGGAATTGCTGTCGGCAGCCTCTGCCTGCACGGCAAACGAAACCTGAAAACTCAACAGCAATAAAAACAGTCTGAGGGTGATCGATAAAATACGCATGATGACGTTGTATCCAGAGTATCAGAACAGGGTAGTCACAAAGTCTGTGGTTAGTCTCTGTGTTGTAGAGTGTTATTCATCTGGCGGCTATAAGAATGACACTAAAAATAATTCCCGGGAAATCCGCTAAACGGTTTCCCCGGAAATCTGCAGCTGCAGCCTACTACAGACCCTTTTCTTTTTTATAGGCCAGCGCTGCTGCGGGTACCGGTGCGGCTTTGCCGGTTTCCAGCCAGCTACGAATACGGGTCGCATCGGCAAAGTGTGTATACTTACCAAAGGCATCCAGCACCACAAGCGCAACCGGACGCCCGTTAATGGTGGTTCTCATCGCCAGGCAATGTCCGGCCTGATCCGTATATCCGGTTTTGGTCAGGCGGATATTCCACTTATCATTGTAGACCAGGTGATTGGTATTACGGAAAGGCAGGGCATAGGACGGATGGCTGAAAATAGCAGTTTCCTGCCTGGTTTTACTTAGTTCACCGATTAACGGATACTTTTCGGTGGCTTTAAGTAACTTCACCAGGTCACTGGCAGTAGAGACATTTTGTAATGACAATCCGGTCGGTTCGATGTAACGGGTATTCAGCATTCCCAGTGAACGCGCTTTAGTGTTCATGGCACGGATAAATGCCTGATACCCCCCGGGGTAATGCGCTGCCAGGCTGGCTGCCGCCCGGTTCTCAGAAGACATTAAAGCCAGCAATATCATATTACGCCGGCTAATTTCACTGTTAAGTTTTACCCGGGAAAATACACCGCGCATCTCCGGCGTATGGCTGATATCCACATTAATGACTTCATTCAGTGACTGATGCGCATCTAACACCACCATCACTGTCATTAATTTAGTCAGGGACGCGATTGGCCGGACCCGGTCAGGATGACTGGAAAACAGGACGTTATTGGTATTCAGGTCAACAACTAAAGCGCTGCCCGAGGCTATTTGTGGCTGAACTACCGTACGGACATCCGGAGCACTTCGTTCTGCATAAGCCGGCAGTACCACGGCGCTCAGAGGGGAACAAAGTGCAAAAAACAGTAAAGAATGGCGAAATTTTAGGGACATTTTATCAAAGATACCTGGATGTATTTTATTGCTGTGCAGACACAGGCCGCGGGACAACTGCTGATGATACCCCGCTGGCGGCAGCATCATACGCTGTTCACCGGGAAAATACCCAAATCCCTCCCGGCCGGGATAACGCAGATTTTGTAAGAAAGTCTGACAGAACCACTGGTCTCTGCGGATTAACTCTCAGAGTTACGGCATCGCACCAAAGCCGAATGACGTGTAAACTAAAACGCAATTGACCAGGAGGATCCCCGACGTTGCATATTGATATTAACTCACTGATTTCCCATTACGGCTATCTTGCCCTGTTAATTGGATGTATGGCCGAAGGTGAGACATTTGTATTACTGGGCGGCATTGCTGCCAACAAAGGTCTGTTACATTTTGCCGGGGTGGTGGCGGCAGCCATGGCAGGCGGTATTATTGGTGATCAGTTATTATACTGGCTGGGGCGTCGCTACGGTAGCCGATTACTGGCAAAGTTCAGTAATCATCAGGATAAAGTAACCCGCGCCAGCCAGCTGATCCACCGTTATCCGAGTCTGTTTGTGATTGGTGTACGCTTTATGTATGGTTTTCGCATTATCGGACCCATTATCATCGGTTCCAGCCAGTTATCGCCGCGGCGGTTCCTGATTTTTAATATTATCGGTGCGTTTATCTGGGCGTTGTTGTTTGTCAGCCTCGGTTATTTTGCCGGTAAACTGATTACGCCATGGTTTGATAAGCTGGATGAATATCTGAAACCGCTGTTCTGGGTTGCAGGCATTGGGGTGGTGTTGTACATCATCTGGAAAGGAATACGCTTTTTGCAACAGCGACGGCATCAGCAATAACCGGTACCTGTCCGGGAAATATTTTCCGGCGCAACATGTCAGTATCCGGTTTTCCTGTTAGCCACTATAATGTGCAACCGGTCGCTGTCTGACCCGGCACAATAAGATTAACAAGCCCATATTCAGGCACTCACATATTGTATAATTATGAAAAATAGCATCCGCGCGTTCGCTTCACTGGCACTGGCTTTGGTGGCATATAGCCACTCAGCATTCGCTGTGCTTTATCCATTACCACCGGCCAACAGCAGTCTGATCGGTGAAAATATTCAGATAACCCTCCCGCAGGATAATCGCTTACCTTTAGAAGCCTTTGCCTCCCAGTATCAGATGGGACTGAGTAATATGCTGGAAGCAAACCCCGGGGTGGATGTTTACTTGCCTAAAGGCGGTTCTGATCTGGTGATCCCTCAGCAGCTTCTGCTGCCGGACGCACCCCGTGAAGGTATCGTGATTAACAGCGCAGAAATGCGACTCTACTATTACCCGAAAGGGACTCACAGTGTAGTGGTACTGCCAATCGGTATTGGCCAGCTGGGCAAAGATACTCCGCTGAACTGGGTAACCAGTGTCCAGCATAAACGCCCTAATCCGACCTGGACTCCGACCAAAGCAATGCATGCTGAATACCTGGCAAATGGTCAGAACATTCCGGATGTGTTCCCTTCGGGTCCCGATAATCCGATGGGTCTTTATGCTTTATATATCGGGCGTCTGTACGCGATCCATGGTACTAATGCCGACTTTGGTATTGGTTTACGTGTCAGCCACGGCTGTGTCCGCCTGCGTGCTGATGATATTAAATGGTTGTTTGAAAATGTACCGGTCGGTACCCGCGTACAGTTTATTGACCAGCCAGTGAAAGCGGCGATCGAACCTGATGGTTCACGCTATATCGAGGTTCATAACCCGCTGTCCACCACTGAACAGCAGTTTACCTCTAACCAGGAAGTCCCTTTAACGATTACTCCTCAGGTCAGTAAGATTCTGAGTGATGCCAGCGTAAATCAGAATGTATTAAACGCTGCACTGAAAGCGCGTAGTGGTATGCCGGTAAAAATTAACGGGGTTGAAAATAATATCGATACCACGCCTCATCCGGTGTCCGAAAACCCGTCAGCACTGCCGCAGGAACAACCTATGACGCCGATGTCGTCAGAAGGTGCCAATATCATTCAGACGGACGCCTCGCCACAGGCTGCGGCGCAATAAATTTCCATATTTTCCTGCCAATAACCGCCCTCCGGGGCGGTTTTTATATCGGTGAGAGGCGAAAATTACCTATCAGTCCCACACATCATCCGGTCTGCTGAGAAGTCGCGGGCTGCATCAGTAAACGAACCATCATTAATCCCCCGCCGATGACAACGAATGCCGCCGCCAGATACACCGAACGTACCCCGGCATGGTTCATCAGTAATCCGGCCACCGGTCCGGTGATCCCCAGCCCGAAATCAAGAAAAGCCGAATAGGTTCCCAGAGCAGAGCCCTGGCTTTGCTGTTCTACCTGTTTTACGGCCTCTACCCCCAACGCAGGGAAAATTAAAGAAAAACCACAGCCCGTAAGGAAAGCACCTATATCTGCCGCCAGCACGGAGTCAGCATGCCACAACAGAAACAGGCCAGCGGCTTCTGCAATAAATGACACCAGAGAAACTTTAATTCCGCCAAAACGGGTAATTACATTTCCCGGGACCAGCCGAATCCCGGCAAAACCAAGGCTGTACAGAGTCAGGGTCATAGCCGCTCCGGCCCAGCCACGGCTGCTGAAATAAAGAGTAATAAAGGTCGCAATAACACCGAAACCAACAGTGCCGAGCGCCAGCGCCAGTCCGAACACCCACACGCGGCGAAAAACCTGACAGAATGCAACCCGCTGCCCCGGGGTAACCACCACCGCCGGTTTGCTGAACGCCAGAAAAAATCCCGCCCCGCCCATCAATGCCACCAGCCCTGCAAAACCACTGATCCCCGCCATCTGATTCAGAAAAACGCCCAGCGGTGCACCAATCGCCATTGCCATATAGGTTGCCACCCCGTTCCATGAAATCACTCTGGCCGTATGCAGCGGTCCGGCCAGATTCATTCCCCATAAGGTCGAACCGGTACTGCTGAAGCTTTCACCAAATCCGAGGCAAACACGCCCTGCAGCCAGTAGTGACAGACTCAGGAACGGATAAGAACTCAGGCATCCGGCAATCATTGTCAGCACACCACTCATACCGCACAGCACCAGCCCGAGCATGACCACTTTTTTGGGTCCCAGGCTATCGGCCAGCCGGCCACTCTGCGGACGGCTGATCAGGGTCGAGAAATATTGCAGGCTGATGATCACCCCGGCAATAAAGGAACTAAAGCCCAGTTGGTGGTGAACGAAACCGGGCAGTACTGCCAGCGGCAAACCAACAGACAGATAGCAGAAGAAGGTGAAAATAATGACCGACAGGATGCGTTTATTTAACTGAGCACGACTCAGGACTGCAGATTCAGACATGATTAACAGAAAACCCGGAGACAATGATTGAGTGCACATTATCATAGCTGACAATGTACACAACACCGATTTATTACAAGGTGTTAACAGCTATGCGTTCAATAGCAGCAGCAATCTCTGGCGATGTTTTCAAAGCACGGACTTCCGTAAAAACACCGGTCGCCTGCGGATACGCTTTGCGTAAATATCCCAGCCATTGTTTGATACGTGCAACATGGTATAACCCGGTATCGCCTTGTTTTTCCAGCCCGCAATAGTTATTCAGTAGCCGGACAACCTGTGGCCAGGGCATCGGTGGTTCATTATATTTAATCACCCGGCTAAGGTTCGGCACATTCAGCGCCCCCCGTCCGACCATCACCGCATCACATCCGGTGACGGCACAGCAAGCCATAGCACTCTGATGATCCCAGATTTCTCCGTTCGCAATCACTGGTACGGATAAGCGCTGCCTTATTTCTCCGATAGCCGGCCAGTTAATCGCATCCGCGCGGTAACCGTCTTCCTTCGTCCGGCCATGTATCACTATTTCTGAAGCTCCGGCGCTGGCAACAGCATCGGCAATTTCGTGACTCCGGGTGACGGAATCCCAGCCAAGCCGGACTTTAACTGTCACCGGCAGGTGCCGGGGAACGGCTTCGCGCATCGCTTTAGTCGCCTGGTAAATCAGAGCAGGATCTTTCAGCAGCGTAGCTCCGCCGCCACTGCCATTCACCAGCTTCGACGGACAACCACAATTAAGATCAACCCCGTAAGAGCCCAGTTCAACCGCACGGGCTGCGTTCTCCGCCAGCCAGCCGGGGTGCTGACCCAGTAACTGGACCCTCACCCGGGTACCTGATGATGTACGGCTGGCATTGTGCAGTTCAGGACACAGACGATAAAAAGATTTTGCAGGCAATAGCTGGTCTGTCACACGAAGAAACTCTGTGATACAGAGATCATAGTCGTTAACGTCAGAGAGCAAATGCCTGACCAGTGAGTCAAGCACTCCTTCCATCGGTGCCAGTAATACCCGCATTTTCTCAGGTTCGCTCTGTTTTCTTCGGTCCGGAGGAGCGGCGCGGGCGTGGATTACCGTTACCGTTACTATTGCCATTACCGGTACGGGGCGAGCGGGCCCCCTGACCACGGCCGGCACCCTGGCCGCCCTGACGACGGTCACCACGACCGCCCTGCCGGCCATTCTGGATTGGCTCAGCTTTAATCGACGGATCCGGCTCATAGCCCGGAATAGCCAGACGAGGAATTTCACGTTTCAGCAACCGTTCAATATCGCGCAGCAGTTTATGCTCATCGACACAGACCAGTGATAATGCCGCACCGGTTGATGCCGCTCGGCCGGTACGGCCGATACGGTGAACATAATCTTCCGCGACATTCGGTAACTCGTAGTTAACCACGTGTGGCAGTTCTTCGATATCAATACCACGGGCCGCAATGTCGGTCGCAACCAGTACACGAATATCTCCGGTTTTAAAATCTGCCAGAGCACGGGTACGTGCGCCCTGGCTTTTGTTTCCGTGGATTGCCGCAGCAGTAATACCGTCTTTATTCAGCTGTTCTGCCAGGTGGTTAGCACCGTGTTTGGTGCGGGTGAAAACCAGCACCTGTTGCCAGTTATCACGACCAATCAGGTAAGACAGCAGTTCCCGCTTCCGCTTTTTGTCGACAAAATGCACTTGCTGACTGACCTGCTCTGAAGCCGTATTCCGGCGAACCACTTCGATCAGTGACGGACGATCGAGCAGCTTTTCGGCCAGTGCTTTAATCTCATCAGAGAAAGTGGCAGAGAATAATAAATTCTGACGACGCGCCGGTAATTTCGCCAGCACCTTACGGATATCATGAATAAAGCCCATATCCAGCATACGGTCAGCTTCATCCAGGACCAGAATTTCTACTGACGAAAGGTCAACAGCATTCTGGTGCGCCAGATCCAGTAAACGGCCAGGGGTTGCCACCAGAACATCAACTCCGCCCCGCAGTTTCATCATTTGCGGGTTGATACTGACACCACCAAATACCACCAGCGAACGCAGGTTAAGGTAACGGCTGTACTCACGGACATTTTCCCCGACCTGGGCCGCCAGCTCACGGGTCGGTGTCAGGATCAGTGCACGGACAGGACGACGGCCTTTAATCACCGCCGGCTGACTGGCAGATAAACGCTGAAGTAACGGCAAGGTAAATCCGGCGGTCTTACCGGTACCGGTCTGGGCGCTGGCCAGCAGGTCACCACCCGCCAGTACCACAGGGATTGCCTGTTTCTGAATAGGGGTAGGTTCGCTGTAGCCTTGTTCGCTGACAGCACGCAAAATATCGGCACTAAGACCGAGAGATTCAAAAGACATGGAAAATTTACTCCGGGACGCCCTGACCGTAAGACAACGGTGCAGTTTTCAGGGGGTTATGTCATGTGACTCAGAGATAAGTCAGGGGCAAAAACTACGATGCATGATGGCGACAGTTTAACAGAGTTAATAGCTCTGTGCGAGTGCCCCGGCTTATCAATAGTGGCTGATTTGTCACGGATCATATGCTTAACGCATTACTGACCCTGATAACAATGACGTGTAAGACTAACTACTTTTTTTTTCAACCCGGCGTACCGGTTCTTTTGCCAGCAGGGAAATCAATGCCGGGCCGATCAGCATCACCACCCCCAGTGCACCGACCAGTAACGGGTTAGAAATAACACGGGAAAGCAGGAACAGTGACAGCATTGCCGCACCAAAATAGTAAGTCGTGCTGGCTTCCTCAAGATAATCACCAACCACCCGCAGACGTGTCACTCTCTGAGTGATAATCATCGCCGCGAGTAATACCACATAGGCTGCGACCAGGCTGCCGCTGACGGACACTAATAACTGATGTTTCCAGCCCCAGACCAGCAAGGCAATAACACTCAGATGCATCGCAATATGGAAGCAGGTTTGTCCGGTTATAATCTGAACACGGTTAGACCATTTCATTTTTTTCTCCTGGCAGACTGTGATGTCGCCCATACAAACCGACATAGCGGCAGGATTAATCAGACTAATCCAGTTTAAAAAAAAGCACCTGTTATTTTTCATTTCCTGATGTCCAATTGTGATCAGAACAGCAGTTTCTTGTTTGGGTCAGGTAACTCAGCGCCGGTATTATGCCATAAAAATCACTTTTATTTCATTTTTTGCAATTCAGGCAGCCTGTCAGCAGTCAGTTATGCGCCTCAGACGCCCGATTTTAGTGAGATAATGCAGAATATAATTATTGCCGTCTGACAGTAAATTCGGTCCATCAGCGGGACTGATAACGGACTGTAGCAAAAGGTTAATACGCGGGGTCGGGCAGCAGGATACAGGGACGCATATGACAAAAAAACAGAGGCCGGATCGGCCTCTGTGTATTGATCGCGGGTGAGATGATTAACGGCGGTTACCGAAAATACGCAACAGCATCAGGAACAGGTTAATAAAATCAAGATACAGGGTCAGTGCACCGACGATACTGTAACGGCGCAGGTTTTCTTTATCATTGATATCAATAGTTTCACCGATATTTTTTAGCTTCTGGGTGTCATACGCCGTCAGCCCGACGAATACCACCACACCGATATAGGTGATTGCCCACATCAGCGCCGGACTTTTCAGCCAGAAGTTAACCAGAGACGCTATCAGAATACCGATCAACGCCATAAACATCAGGCTGCCAAGACGACTTAAATCACGTTTAGTGGTATAGCCATACAACGTCATTGCCCCGAACATCCCGGCAGTCACAAAGAATGTACTGGCGATAGATGAATAGGTATAAACCAGAAAAATACTGGCCATTGTCAGTCCGGTCAGCGCCGAATACAGCATAAACAATGAAGTCGCCAGCGCGCTGCTCATTTTATGTACCATCCCGGACAGTACAAACACGACTGCCAGCTGGACAATAATCAGACCAAAAAAAGTTAACTGGCTGGAAAAGACAAATTCCATAACCCGCGGGGTTCTGGCCGCAAACCAGCTGATAAATGCCGTCAGTAATAATCCACAGGTCATCCAGCCATAAACCTGCGCCATGTAGGTTTGTAAACCGGAACCCGCCCGTTGTAATGCTGAGTGGTCCTGCCTTTGGTATCGCTCCATGCTCCGCCTCCTGAAACGGTTAAACGTATAGAGTAAGTGTGGCACACATTGGTAGTCCTGTGCCAGTCAGCTATTTTTGCCGCGCCAGACATTGCTGATAACGGGTGTTCACCCGTTCGGCAAACCATGCGGTGGTCAGATTACGGGTGATCTTCGGGCTGTGTAATGCAATACCCGGCAACCGTTGCCGGGGCAAAGCTGAACCATGCTGCTTATCCGCCAGCAGGAAGACCTGCTTCCAGACCTGACTCTGCTCAAATGCTTCTGTTTTACTAAGGGCTAACTGCCGGCGGATATCTCCGGCACTGATCCCCAGTCGTGACTGCAAACTGAGCACTGCCTGCTCTGTTGCCCCGGCAGCATCACTGTTATAGCGAATCAGGTCACCGTCTGTGGCCAGCTTACGTCCGCTAAGCTGCATTACAGCTGCCTGAAAAGCTGCATTACGGCTGGCATACCAGCCTGCATTAAAATCAGCAAACCGGTAAATCATCGCCGGATAACTGGCCGGGTAACCCAGTAAATGCAGGGTACCGAAGTACACTCCGCCACGCCGGGTGAACACTTCCTGTCGTACGGAATGCTCTGTCGGCCACGGATAACCGTCGTTATGCGCTTCAGCAAAAGCGATACTGACCTGCATAGGCCCCCCCGTATGCACCGGATTAAAATGCCCGAATAACCGTTGTCCCAGTGGCACTCTGTCTGCCAGATCATCAAAAATAGCACTGAGTTGTTTTTCGCTGCGCACCGTACTCAGGCGTGCTGCATAACTGCGGCCATCCGATGACGGAATTTTTAACGCGGTATCCACAACAAACCGGGGAATATATAACGCCCCCGCGCGGCGATAAATTTCGTTAAGGGCGATCCCGGGCAGGTCTGCTACCGGGGCATCTGCATTAAATCCCGACTCCTGGCCGGTTATCCCTATTACAGCACAGATATTTTGTCGTGAGACAGGCAGTGACTGATGGCGGAGGGCCTGATAAATATCCTCTGACCAGCCTTGTTTATCGCTGACTGATGCCGGCAGTAATCGCCGGATATCTGCCTGCTGTGCCGCCGCTTGTTGTGGCGTCACCTTCGTCAGTGGCTGGCTGCAGCCAGCCAGTAACATCAGCAGAACTAACAGTCCTCTGCGAGAGCATCCGCGGATAACGTCAGAGAAAGCGTTAATATAGCACTGCCGCTGATCACGGGCAGTGTGATTCACTGTCAGCACGAGTCTGACCAGCGCCCTGCCGCCTGGTGATCACTCTGTTTTGCCTCCAGCCAGCGCTCTCCCTGTGGTGTGGTTTCCCGCTTCCAGAACGGCGCTGTAGTTTTCAGAAGATCCATAATGTATTCCGCCGCAGCAAAAGCACTGCTGCGGTGTGCCGAGCTGACACCGACCAGCACAATATGCTGCCCCGGGGCCAGACTACCAACACGATGAATAATCACAATGCGCTGTAATGACCAGCGTTCGCGGGCTTGCTCCGCGATCGTCGCCAGCACTTTTTCGGTCATCGACGGATAATGCTCCAGCGTCAGTGTTGCGACGCTGTCCCCTGAGTTATGGTTACGCACTTTACCGGTAAAAGTGACCACTGCGCCGTCCTGATCATCACCAGACAGCCATTCATGGGCTTCTGCCAGAGAAAATGGTGCTTCGCCCACCCTGATGTGTGTATGAATCATGGTCCGTTAACCTCCGGTGACCGGCGGAAAGAAAGCAACTTCGTCGCCATCCTGTAACGGGTGGCTGAACGGCACCAGGGTCTGATTAACGGCCACCAGCAGCTTCCCCTGCTCCAGCGCCATGGCCCAGCGGCTGTCCTTAAGGCTCAGAGCCAGACGCAGTGACTCAGCATCAGAGTATTCAGCAGCGACAGTCACGCCGTCAGTGCCTGCCAGTTCCCGGACCCGGGCAAATAACAATACGTTAATCATGATTATCCGCCCTGAAATTACCCGACTTACCGCCGGATTTACTGACCAGCCTCAGCCTGTCAATAACAATGTCTTTCTGCACTGCCTTGCACATATCATAGATGGTCAGTGCGGCCACCGAGGCGGCAGTCAGCGCTTCCATTTCCACACCTGTTTTTCCCGTCAGCCGGCACAGTGTTTCAATATGTACCTGCTGATGCTGCTCGCACAGGGTCAGTGAAACTTCAACTTTACTCAGCATTAGCGGATGACAAAGGGGGATAAGCTCCCAGGTGCGTTTGGCCGCCTGAATACCTGCAATCCGCGCAGTTGCGAATACATCCCCTTTGTGGTGACTGCCATCAGCAATCATTTGTAATGTCTGCTGATTTATACTGACAAATACCTCAGCACGGGCTTCCCGGACGGTCTCCTGCTTAGCAGAAACATCGACCATATGTGCCTCTCCGGCACTGTTTATATGTGTGAGTCGCGACATATCACTGGTTCTTCAATTGTGAGACAAAATTACAGGGTGCCGTAGCGGCATCAATTTGTGACGCGATAATACGCTCCCACGCCTGACGGCAGGCTGCCGTTGAGCCGGGCACAGCAAAAATCAGCGTCCGGTTGGCCATACCCGCCACTGCGCGCGATTGCAGTGTCGCTGAACCAATCTCTTCATAGGAGATCATCCGGAACAATTCGCCGAATCCATCAATAGTCCGGTCAAACAGGGGCAGTAATGCCTGCGGGGTACTGTTTTTAGCATGGAAACCGGTACCTCCATTAACAATGACCACCTGCACCTGTTCACCGGCAATCCAGCGTGAAACCACAGCCCGGAGGTGATAGCAGTTATCCTGACAGATCACCTGTTCCGTGACCCGATGGCCGGCTGCAGTAACCGCTTCACGAAAGTAATCACCGGAGCTATCGCTGTGTTGGTCTCTGTTGTCTGACACTGTAAGCAGTGCCACGCTAAGCGGAATAAATTCCCGCGGGGATTTGCTCATGCTGGTCTCTCCTGACTATCCGCCAATAAACGAAAGGTTTTGGGTATGGCCGGTATTTCCCTGTTGCAGAAAGTGGGTTTGCTTCTTCTGCCCGAGGCTTTTTGTAATCCGTGCCAGCAGCTCATCCTGTTGCTGGTCACTGACCAGTAAATCCCGCAGCGGTATCCCGTTTTCACCAAACAGACATAAGTGCAGGTTACCTGTCGCCGACACCCGCAGCCGGTTACAGCTCAGGCAAAAATCTTTTTCATAGGGCATAATCAAACCGACCCCTCCCTGGTAATCCGGGTGTGAAAATACCTGCGCCGGGCCATCATCTTTTGCTCTTTGCTGCAGTTGCCAGCCACGTTCAATTAATTGCTGGCGAATGACCTGACCCGAAATGTGATGTTTCCTGAACAGGTCACTGCCGTCACCGGTTTCCATCAATTCGATAAAGCGTAACTGCACAGGGCGGTCACGGATCCAGTCAAGAAATGTCTGCAAATGCTGGCTGTTAACGTCCCGCATTAATACTGTATTGACCTTAACCATCTCAAACCCGGCCTCAAAAGCCGCATCAATCCCCGCCATGACCTGGCGAAATTTATCCTGGCCGGTAATGGCATAAAACTGGCGGGCATCAAGGCTGTCAATACTGACATTGACGGCGGTCAGGCCCGCATCACGCCAATGGCGGATATCACGTTGCAGACGGTAGCCATTAGTTGTGGTGGCAATCTTACGCAGGTGCGGGTTTTCTCTGACGGCGGCAATAATATCCGTGAAGTCACGCCGTAAGGAAGGCTCGCCGCCCGTAAGCCGAATTTTTTCGGTGCCGGCTGCGGCAAAGGCGCGGGTCACCCGGCGGATTTCATCCGTGGATAAAAAGCCTTTATTGCGGACACTGTGTGGACGGTAACCATCCGGCAGGCAGTATGTGCAGCGAAAATTACACACATCCGTCACTGACAGACGCAGATAGTAAAACCGCCGATCAAACGTATCAATCAACTGAGACACAGAAACACCTTTCCGAAGTCGGGAAATGCGGTCATTTCTTCCCGCACCCTGGCAGTAATAACTGCGGCCCGGACACCTTATTACCCGTGATAACGTAGGTGATACGGGCTTAGAGTGTAGATTATCAGTACAGATAATCGCCCGAACGAATTTTAGCGCGAAACCTCTCCATAAGTCACGCTATTGGCCTCCGCTGTGGCGGTTAATGTTCATTTACCGCTACAGATTAATCCTCTGTTAAACAGGCTTTTATTAAGAGAGAATAACTGTTTCTCTGCTGGTTGTTTGGCAGATATTTGTCACCCCGGGCTAACAGCTAACCAAAGGATAATTATGAATCGCACGCTGGCAGATTTAGATCGCGTTGTGGCCATTGGCGGGGGGCATGGTTTAGGCCGCGTGATGTCATCCCTCTCCTCTCTCGGGTCACGGCTAACCGGAATTGTCACCACCACGGATAACGGGGGTTCCACCGGCAGGATCCGTCGCTCGGAAGGCGGAATTGCCTGGGGTGATATGCGCAATTGTCTGAATCAGTTAATTACTGAACCCGGCATCGCCTCTGCCATGTTCGAATACCGCTTTAGTGGTAACGGTGAACTGGCCGGACATAATCTGGGGAACCTGATGCTGAAAGCGCTGGATAATCTGAGTGTCAGACCGCTGGAGGCGATTAATCTTATCCGTAATGTCCTGAAAGTGGATGCTTTTCTGATCCCTATGTCGGAGCAACCGGTTGACCTGGTCGCTACCGATAGCCGGGGAAATGCTGTATATGGTGAAACTGCCATTGATGCAATGGATGAACTGCCCTGTTCCCTGACGCTCTTTCCGCAGGTTACCGCGACACGTGAAGCGACAGAGGCTATCGCTGAAGCTGATTTGATCTTAATCGGCCCCGGCAGTTTTTATACCAGCCTGATGCCGGTACTGCTGATGGAACAGATGGCGACCGCCCTGCGACGTACCCCGGCCAAAATGATTTTTATTGGTAATCTGGGGAAAGAACACAGTCCTGCGGGTTCTCTGACGGTCAGCGATAAACTACAGAAAATGGAGCAGGTGATTGGCCGCAGGGTGATTGATGCCGTTATTGTCAGTCCTGCCGCTGATATCAGCCAGCTGGGGGGGCGCAGAATTATTCAGCATCCCCTTGAAGCCGGTGATATCAGATACCGTCATGACCGGCATTTGCTGCATATTGCCCTGGAAAAGGCCGTACAGAGTCTGGGATAGTCCGCCGCCCCACGGATACTCAGGAGGCGGCGATAAACAGTGCCCGGACCTCATGTAATTCATCACGTAGCCGCGCAGCTTCTTCAAACTCAAGATCCATGGCATGCTTCTGCATTCTGGCCTCCAATTCGGCAATTTTTTTCTGCATTGCCTGCGGGGTTAATGCTGCATACTGGCCAGCCGCTTCTGCGGCCCGTTGCCTGGTCTGATTTTTGTCCTGAGACTTCCCTTTCGTACGGCCAATTCCCTGCCCCAGTTCAAGGATGTCAGTCACTTTCTTATTTAACCGGGTCGGTACAATCCCGTGTTGCTGGTTCCAGGCTTGTTGTTTCTCCCTGCGGCGCTCAGTTTCTTCAATAGCACGTGCCATGGAAGGCGTAATACGATCGCCGTACAGAATAGCCTTACCACTGATATTACGAGCCGCACGGCCAATCGTCTGAATCAGAGAACGTTCAGAACGCAGGAAACCTTCTTTATCTGCATCCAGAATAGCCACCAGCGAAACTTCCGGCATATCCAGCCCTTCCCGTAACAGGTTTATGCCCACCAGTACGTCAAATTCGCCTAACCGTAAATCGCGGATAATCTCCATCCTCTCGACCGTATCAATGTCGGAATGCAGATAACGTACCCGCTCACCATGCTCCTCAAGATATTCGGTCAGATCTTCCGCCATCCGTTTGGTCAGAGTGGTCACCAGTACCCGCTCATTAATTTCGACCCGCTGACGAATTTCAGATAATAAATCATCTACCTGTGTCGCCACCGGACGCACTTCAATCAGCGGATCCAGCAGCCCCGTTGGCCGGACGACCTGGTCAATCACTTCATCGCCGGATTTGTCCAGTTCATATGCCCCCGGGGTCGCAGAAACATAAATCGTCTGGGGTGCCAGAGCTTCAAATTCTTCAAATTTCAGCGGGCGGTTATCCAGCGCCGAAGGTAAACGGAAACCATACTCGACCAGGTTTTCTTTACGCGCCCGATCCCCCCGGTACATTCCGCCTATTTGCGGAATAGTGACGTGTGATTCATCGACCACCAGCAGGCCGTCGGCGGGCAGATAATCGAACAGGGTTGGCGGTGGCTCTCCCGGCCCGCGGCCCGAGAGATAACGTGAATAGTTTTCGATACCCGAGCAGTAACCCAGCTCATTCATCATTTCTAAATCGAACTGAGTACGCTGCGTAATCCTTTGTTCTTCGAGTAATTTATTATTTTCCAGCAATACACGGCGGCGATCGGCCAGTTCCAGTTTTATCTCTTCCATCGACTGCACAATACGTTCACGTGGCGTGACATAGTGAGTTTTAGGGTAAACCGTATAGCGGGGAACCGTCTGTGCCACCTGACCGGTTAAAGGATCAAAGATCGACAGTCGTTCGACTTCATCATCAAACAGTTCGACCCGCAGAGCAATTTCATCAGATTCGGCAGGGAAAATATCAATCACCTCGCCACGCACGCGGAATGTTCCGCGCTGAAAAGCCTGGTCATTACGGGTATATTGCAGCTCAGCCAGTCGGCGCAGAATACTGCGCTGGTCAATGATCATTCCCCGGCTAAGGTGCAGCATCATTTTCAGATATAAATCCGGATCACCCAGACCATAGATCGCCGAAACGGAAGCGACCACAATGACATCGCGGCGTTCCAGTAAAGCTTTGGTTGCCGACAGACGCATTTGCTCAATATGCTCGTTGACCGAGGCATCTTTCTCGATAAAGGTATCCGAGCTCGGCACATAGGCTTCGGGCTGGTAATAATCATAGTAAGACACAAAGTATTCGACAGCATTATCAGGGAAAAAGGCTTTCATCTCACCGTATAACTGGGCCGCCAGGGTTTTATTGGGGGCCAGTACCATCGTTGGCCGGTTCAGGTCAGCAATCACATTAGCCACCGTAAAGGTTTTTCCGGAGCCGGTCACCCCGAGCAATGTCTGGTGTGCTAATCCGTCTTCCAGCCCTTCCTCCAGACGGCGGATGGCCTCAGGCTGATCACCTGACGGTTTGAATTCCGAATGGAGTGTGAAAACTTTGCTCATCGTAGGGTCACCTGTCGCATCTGTTCTGGCGGGGGATCTATTCTAACCACTGAACGAAAATTTGCCAGTGTCATACTGGGTATACAGCCAGTACGGATACATATCACAATGTGACTTAAGGAATTTTAACGAGAAATAATTTTTATTTCTCCGCGCGATTGTCTCCGTGGCCAGTGTTATCCACCGACTGCCTGCCGACTTTATCGTTTGTCAAGTTAATGTAATAAACCACTGCCATAATCGGCCGTCTGACTGTCCGCAGGCTTGCTTTTAATTAACTAATTGAATATATACAGTTAATATCAAAAGTCCGATTTACAGCCAGTCTGTTGCCAGACCGCATATTTCCTTGCTTCAGCCCTGTTTTAAGATGCTAATGCACATAGTTATCCACAGGAATAGTGGATAACTGTTTTTAGCCCTGATAGCATCGGCTGTGTATAAATTATTAATCCCTTTTCAGCCAGATTAAAAAAAATTTTTTTTGGCTTTTTTTACCCCTTATGTCAGTTTTCAAATCATTGCCGCAGCACGGCTTTACGTTATTTTTCACTACGGTCAAGTACCTCTCCTCAGATTTTCTGCCTTTTTAGCGGTCAGGATGCACCCTAAAGCATTCCGCCCGGCACCGGTAAAGTGCAACAGCGCCTGCCGATAGCCACTGGCTGTGCATAACTGGCCCTGACAGACCCGATATAACCGGTTTTTCTCAGGCTACATCATTGTGGCCTGATAATTGCTTTATTCAGAGGGTGCTGTCGTCCGGGGAGAGACGGCATAAGCGTCGCCGGGCAGTCTGCGGGCCGCCAGGCGTAACCTATACAGAGGAGTGCAACAGATGCTGAGTTTACGTGCAATCAATCAGTTTTATGGTCCGAATCATATTCTCCGGGATGTCGACATGGACCTGATGCCCGGCTCATGCACTGCTGTGCTGGGCCAGCCGGGGATGGGAAAAACGACGCTGGTCAATTGTATTATGGGATATTTGCCGATCAATAGCGGTACCATTACCTGGCAGGAACGTAATGCTCCGCCACGCGACCTTCAGCAACAACCGTCAGAACAACGGGCAGGTATGGGGATCGGTTACGTTCCCCAGGGGCGGCATATCTTTTCTCAGATGAGTGTTGAAGATAACCTGATGATCGCCTTAAAGGCCGCAAAAAGCAGCCCGCCTTACGCAATCCCGCAAATAATCTTTGATCTTTTCCCGCATCTGTATGACCTGCGTCATCAGCGCAGTGGTGATTTAACTATCGATCAGCAGCAACAACTGGCACTGGCCCGGGCGCTGGTACTGGAACCCAAATTACTGATTCTGGATGAACCGACCGGAGGCATGTCCTGCTGGCTGGAAGAAGATATGGGTAACCTGCTACGCTGCCTGAATCATGAGTTCGGGATGACCATCCTGTTGCTGGAACAGCGGGTTTCCTTTATCCGCAGTGTGGCCGACTATTTTCTACTGCTGCATTGCGGCCGCAGCGTCGCTAACGGCCGTGTTACTCAGCTGGATGAAGGCATGATCAATAAATGGCTCAGCGTGAACTGACGGCAGCGGGTAAATCAACATATTGTCCGCAGCAGGACAGTTGCTGTCTGCTGGTCAGTTGCGGGATTTCGCCGAGCAGTGGTGCCGGCAGTCGCTGAATCAGGGTTTCCATATATGGCTGATGACGCTCCTGAGGTGGCTGTACACAGTTAGCTATCCAGCCGGAAAGCGTCAGGCCGGCAGCCCGGATTGCGGCAGCACTCAGAAGCGCATGATTAATACAGCCCAGTTTCATTCCTACCACCAGCACTACCGGCAATTGTTCTGCAACCACCCAGTCAGAAAACAAAAAATCGTCTGCCAGTGGTGTAAACCATCCGCCAGCCCCTTCTACGCCAATCCAGTCGGCTTTCGTTTCCAGATGACGCAGCCCTGCTGACATCGCCTGCGCGCTAATCGGCTGTCGTTGTGCCGCACTGGCAATATGCGGCGATGTGGCCTCAGCAAAGACCAGCGGATTAACTTCATGATAATCCAGACCAGGTAAACTGTTTTGTTGCAGTAACAGCCCATCGCTGTTACGTAATCCCTGCGGTGTCATTTCCGAGCCGGAGGCTACTGGCTTATAACCCGCCGCGCGCCAGCCCTGCGTTGCCGCCGCCTGCAACAATGCGGTTGTCGCCACCGTTTTTCCGGCTTCTGTATCTGTTCCGGTGATAAACCAGCGATGATTCATTCTGTCACTCCATACACTATCTGATAACTTAATCGGTAGCCTTCTGTCTCTTTAGGCCAGCCCGCATCAAGCAGCGCCAGCCGCTGACGGGTAAGGGGCAGACTCTTCGTCCGCTGGTGCAGATGACCGGCCCCCACCCCTTTCAGTGACCAGAGCGCCGCACGAGCAGACGGAAAGTGCAGGGTTACGGGCTCATGGATCAGCCTGATACCATACCCGCAGACGGCCTGCGTAATCTGCTGCACAGTGAGGAACGAGTTAGTATGTGCAGTACCGTCTACGGACTGCCACGCCTGATCCACTTCCGGTAATGACCCTGCCGCAACTGTGGAAAATCGCAGCTGACCTGCCGGTCTCAGAGCAGAACGCAGCTGATATACTGCCTGCCGCAGCTGGTTGCTCCATTGCAGGGCCAGATTGCTCCAGATAACATCAAAGCTACCGGCGCGAAAAGGTAACGCGTCCAGATCAGCCTGTAGATAATCTGCGGCACTCTGTTGCTGACGGGCATAACGAAGCATCTCTGTCGAAATATCCAGTGCCGTGACCCGATACCCCGCGGCGCTGAAACAACGGCTATACCAGCCACTGCCGCAGCCCGCATCCAGTAAGTCGCCTGCTGCCGGCATGCCGGCTATTTCCCGTAAACGGTCACCGGTAATACGCTGCAGCGCTGCATAATCATCATAAGTTGCTGCCGCACGGCCAAAAGCTTTACCTATTGCTGATTTATCAACACCCGGCCCTGCGGTCTGTTCAGGATTGCAATGCATATAAGTGCTCCGCCAGTTGTTCAATCTGCTGCGGATCATGGGCTGCCGAAAGGGTGATACGCAGCCTTGCTGCGCCGGCAGGTACCGTTGGCGGACGGATCGCATTGATCCAAAACCCACGCTGACGCAGTGCTGCGGCCAGATCGACGGCTGACTGATTTTCTCCGATCATCAATGGCTGGATCGCTGTCTCTGAGGGGAGCAGTGACCAGCGCAGACCTGTCATCTGTTGACGGAATAAACGGATGTTGTGCTGTAATTTTTCTCTGCGTTGATCAGCAACGTCGATCAGGTGTAATGACGCATGAATAGCCACCGCCTGTGCCGGAGGCATCGCCGTGCTGTAAATCAGGTGTTTTGCCGACTGACACAAATAGTCGGCCACGTCTGCAGAGCAGAGTATGGCGGCTCCGGCAACACCGAATGCCTTACCGAAGGTGACCACCAGAATATCAGGCGTAATCCCCTGTTGCTGGCAACTGCCCCTGCCCTGTGGCCCGCAGACCCCGATACCGTGCGCATCATCGACCACCAGCCAGCTGCCTGAGGCATCTGCCTGCTGACGGAGCTCCCTCAATGGCGCACGGTCACCGTCCATACTGAACACCCCTTCGGTAATAATCAGGGTTTCGCCGTCACAGGTACGGGAAAGTAACCGTTGCAGGCTCTGCGGGCTGTTATGCTGAAAACGGCATAACGTCGCCGGACTCAGGGCCGCTGCTTCGAGTAATGATGCGTGCATCAGTTTATCGGCCAGCAACCGATCCTGTTTACCGGCCAGAGCAAAAACTAAGGCCTGGTTGGCCGCGAATCCGGAACCGAACAGCAATGCCCGGGAAAACCCCAGCCGCTGCGCCAGGGCCTCTTCCAGCTCCCGGTGTGCCGGGGTATAGCCCGTCACATGGCCGGAGGCACCGGCACCGGCTCCCCAGCGGTTAAGCCCCTGCTGCCAGGCATCAATAATCCGCGGGTGCCGGCTCAGTCCCAGATAATCATTGGAAGAGAAATGGTGATACTGCCGGCCTTCTGCCGACAGTGTTGCATTTGCCGCGGGAGTAACCGGCTGCATCTGACGCCACAACCCAGACTCACGCTGTAACCGCAGTGCTCCGGTGATTTTTTGCTGCCAGCTCATTGTACCGCCGCGTTATAGAACAACGCCGTATCACTCTCCTGTAATACCTGATGTAATTGCTGCTCACGGCCACGATCGCCCTGTTCCGTATAAGTCTGTTCGGGGTTAAGCCCCAGTTTACGGAACAGACGCAGGTCATTATCTTCTTCAGGGTTTGGTGTGGTCAGCAGCTTGCAGCCATAGAAAATAGAGTTAGCTCCGGCCATAAAACACATCGCCTGGGTCTGTTCATTCATCTGTTCACGCCCGGCGGACAGACGGACGTAAGAGGCAGGCATCATTATCCTGGCCACAGCTATCGTCCGGATAAAATCAAACGGACAGACATCTTCGTTATCTGCCAGTGGCGTACCTTTGACCTTCACCAGCATATTGATCGGAACACTCTCCGGAGGAACCGGCAGATTGGCCAGCTGAACCAGCAGTCCGGCACGATCGGTAACCGTTTCGCCCAGACCGACAATTCCTCCGGAACAGACTTTCATGCCCGCATCCCTGACCGCACCAAGAGTATCCAGCCGTTCCTGATAAGTACGGGTTGTCACGATACTGCCGTAAAATTCGGGGGAAGTGTCGAGATTATGGTTATAAAAATCCAGTCCGGCACTGGCCAGTCGTTCAGCCTGTTGCGCTGACAGGGTGCCGAGCGTCATACAGGTTTCCATCCCCATTTCTTTAACACCGGCAATCATTTTCTCCAGGTAAGGCATATCCCTGTCATGGGGATTTTTCCATGCCGCGCCCATGCAAAAACGGCCTGATCCGGCCTGGCGGGCCTTGCGTGCTGAAGCCAGAACTTCTTCAACTTCCATTAAGCGCTCTGACTCGAGGCCGGTTTTATAACGGGCACTTTGCGGACAATACTTACAATCTTCCGGGCAGGCGCCGGTTTTAATCGATAATAAGGTACTGACCTGGACTTTTTGCGGATCGAAATGACGGCGATGCACTTGCTGTGCTTCAAAAAGCAGTTCCAGTAACGGTTTCTCAAACAAAGCTTCGGCCTGAGAAAGGGTCCAGCGTTGTGACATGACATGCTCCGGGTAATTAACAAAGACAGTTTTTATACGTATACTTGTAAACTAAATCTTTTTAATTTGGTTTACAAGTTTATGTTAACTGCCGACGACCTTGCGTTCGACCGCCAGCATATCTGGCATCCCTACACCTCAATGATCGATCCTTTGCCCTGTTATCCGGTGGTCACCGCCGACCGCTGTACCCTGACTCTGGCTGACGGAACACAACTGACAGAGGGCATGTCTTCCTGGTGGGCTGCTATTCATGGCTATAACCACCCGCGGCTTAACCAGGCAATGGTCAGACAAATCAGCCATATGTCACATGTGATGTTTGGCGGTATTACCCACCCTGCAGCAGTCAGCTTATGCCGCAAACTGGTGGATATGAGCACGGAAGGATTAGATAAGGTCTTTCTCGCCGATTCAGGATCTGTGGCGGTTGAAGTTGCGATGAAAATGGCCATTCAGTATTACAGCGGCGATACCCGCCCGCGCCGGAAATTCCTTACCATCCGTCAGGGTTATCACGGGGACACTTTTGCAGCGATGTCAGTCTGCGATCCTGAAAACTCGATGCATGCTTTATGGAAAGGCTATCTGCCCGAACATATGTTTGTCGCCGCCCCGGCCACCGGTTTCGATCACCCCTGGCAGGAAGAGGACATTGCCGAAATGCAGCAAATGCTGGCTGCACATCATCAGCAACTGGCAGCGGTGATCCTCGAGCCCATTGTTCAGGGAGCCGGAGGTATGCGCTTCTATCACCCGAACTATCTGCGGCGTGTCAGACAGTTATGCGATCAATTTGGCGTACTGCTGATCGCCGATGAAATCGCTACCGGTTTCGGCCGGACAGGACGGTTATTTGCCTGTCAGCACGCAGAAATTTCCCCGGATATCATGTGCCTTGGAAAAGGATTAACCGGGGGAACGATGACCCTGTCGGCCACCCTCGCAACCAGTGCGGTTGCGGAAAAAATCAGCAACAGCCCTGCCGGTTGTTTTATGCATGGCCCCACCTTTATGGGGAATCCGTTAGCCTGTGCGGTGGCCTGTGAAAGCCTCAGCATACTGGCAGAAGGACACTGGCAACGGCAGGTGAAAGAGATTGAACAGCTGTTAACTGAGCAGCTTCAGCCCCTCAAAGACTGCCCCCGGGTCGCGGATGTGCGGGTATTAGGCGCTATCGGGGTGATCGAGTGTCATCACCCGGTCAGGATGGCCGAAATACAGCAATTTTTTGTCAGTCAGGGCGTCTGGATCCGCCCGTTCGGCCGGCTGATTTATCTGATGCCGCCTTATATTATCCGCCCCGAAGAGTTATCCCGGTTAACCACGGCCATCAGTCTTGCGGTCAGACTGGACAATTTATTCGCCATGCCGGACTGACAGAACAGCGCCGGACCCGATGACTGTATGGTAGTCTGGTCCGGCAGGCTACTTTACAGAACGGAGAGATAAGATGCGTTTATTCAGTAAGGATTTAACTGACGGGCAGACCATGCCGCAACGCCATGTGTTTAATGGTATGGGCTATCAGGGCGGGAATCTGTCACCCCAGTTATACTGGGAAGATGCCCCTGCAGCGACCCGGAGTTTTGTGATTACCTGCTTTGACCCTGATGCACCGACCGGCAGTGGCTGGTGGCACTGGGTGGTGGTCAATATTCCCGCCGGGAATTCAGAAATAGAACAGGGCGCAGGTTCAGGCATCGCCCCATTACCTGCCGGAGCGTTACAGACCCGGACCGATTTTGGTTCTTCTGTCTATGGCGGCGCTGCACCTCCGCAGGGTGAGAAACATCGCTATGTGTTTACCGTGCATGCTCTGGATAGTGATCTGATTGAGGTCGACAGTCATGCCAGCGGGGCAATGGTTGGTTTTAATGTGCACTTCCATTCACTGGCCAGTGCCAGCCTGACGGTCACTTTTAACTGACCGCTGCCGGCAGAGCCCCTCAGACAGAGTCTCTGCCGGTGCCCGTTTATTTCTGCGGGCTAAGCTGGTGGACTGTTACCCACATAGGCCCCTGGCCTACCGCATAACGTCCTGTTTCTGTCAATAAGCCGTCCTGTGCACCGATAGTATAGACCCCGATATGGTGAGACTTCTGTCCGGCAGCGATCAGGAATTTCCCCTGTTTATCAATATTGAATCCGCGCGGCTGTGTCTCTGTCGGGCAGATATCGCGTACTGTCAGATGATCACCACTGTCACTGACCGAGAAGACTGTGATAGTGCTGCTGGTACGATCACAGGCATACAGGAAACGCCCTTCCGGAGTCAGATGAATATCCGCCGCCCAGCGGGTACCGGTAAAATCATCGGCCATCATATCCAGTGTCTGAATCGTCTCAGCACCGTGGGTGTTCAGTTGTAACACACTCACCGTACTGTCCAGCTCATTGACCAGATAGGCATACTGTCCGGCGGGATGAAACACCATATGACGTGGTCCGGCACCCGGCCGGGTATCCACCTGACCACAGGCCGGTTCGCTTAAGGTGCCGTTACTGTTCCAGCGAAAAGCACATACCCGGTCCTGTTTCAGTGCCGGAGTAAACAGCAGATCATCACTGCTGAGATTGGTGGAATGGCAGCCATCCAGCCCTTCAATGACCTGACTGACAGGCTGCGGCAGACCCTGAGCATCCAGCGGTGTGACCGTAACCAGCCCGTCATGATAGAAACCACTGAACAGAGCCGTCCCCTGATGGTCAGTCGATAAATGTGTCGGACTGCCCGGCAATGCAGCTTCCCCTGCGCGGGTTAAGCTGCCATCGGCAGCAATAGAAAATGCAATCACACGAAAATCAGGGCGCACACCGGCGTACAACACCGGTTTATGCGGATTGACGACCATCGGCTGTACCTGTCCATCAACATCAATCACCTGTAATAACGTCAGCGCCCCGGTCTCAGAGAGCTGCCAGACATGAATTTGCTGACTTTCGGGACTGGCGATATAAACAACTTGTTGCATGTATTCTCCTTACCTGGAATCGGTGATTTTTCGGGATTTGCTCCACTGTATCGCAATATACCGCCGCAAAAAATGATTTATTCATGCGGGGTTTTTTGGTGGCTGCCAGGGAATCAGGATAGACTGCAGGCACCACTCCACCTTCAGGTAAAAGATCTTATGCGTTATCGTGTTATTGCTCTTGATCTGGACGGCACCCTGCTGACGTCTGAAAAAACGATATTACCCGAGTCGATTGATGCTCTGTCACAAGCCCGCCAGGCGGGGGCCGAAGTGGTGATTGTCACCGGACGACACCACAGTGCGATCCATCCGTTTTATCAGGCTCTGCAGTTAACTGCACCTGCAATCTGTTGTAATGGTACCTATCTGTATGATTATCAACAGAAACGTGTACTGGATAATGACCCGATGTCTGTCGCCCAGGCTGAACTGGTCATTCAGCGGCTGGAGGAAGAAGGTATTAAAGGCCTGTTATATGCTGACGATGCGATGCTATACCAGCACCCTACTCCGCATGTTATCCGTACCAGCGCCTGGGGCGAAAGCCTGCCGGCAGCACAGCGTCCGCTCTTCACCCGGGTTGATGACCTGACCAGCGCAGCCCGACGGTCAGATAAATTGTGGAAATTTGCCCTGTCTCACGACAATCTCCCTCAGTTACGGGATTTCGCGTTACGTATCGCCGATGAAGCACAGGTTACCTGCGAGTGGTCCTGGGCAGATCAGGTGGATATTTCACGTCAGGGGAACAGTAAAGGTAAGCGGCTGGCAGAATGGCTGGCAACCCGCAACTTATCTATGCAGGATGTCATTGCTTTCGGTGACAATTACAACGATTTAAGTATGCTGGAACACGCCGGACTGGGGGTTGCGATGGGGAATGCCGATCAGCAAATTAAAGACCGTGCAGGCTGGGTGACAGGCGATAATAACCGGCCATCGATTGCTGAGACTATTTATCAGAAAGTTCTCTGAATAAAAAATGACCTGCCTCGCCGGGCAGGTCACAGAAGCCGTTACGGATGGGTACTCTGGCCGGATGTCTGATCATCCTTACCCCGGGTCCCGGAAATAAGATTGAATAGTTCTCCCAGTCCGTAAATCAAACCCAGCATAATTGCCATTACCAAAGGTACCATTATAATGGCCATCAACAGGCTTTCGAGCAGTTCGAGCATATCAACCTCAGTCTGTTCACAAAAAGGATATTTTACGGGGAGTACTGCGTAAAGCCCATTGCTTTTTGTGCTTTTACGTTTTCTTACCTGAAGTCCGGTATGCGCCGGTACCTGCTTCTGCCTGGCGGCTGCCGATCCCCCCCTGAACAGAGGAACGATTATGCAGGCTGATATTTCTTTAACTCTCCACCTCAGTAATACGCTGTTTGCTGACCCGCGCCGGATAACATTACTGGACGCTGTCCGGCAAACGGGTTCTATCAGCCACGGGGCTAAACTGACCGGAATCAGCTACAAAACGGCCTGGGATGCCATTAATGAAATGAATGCTCTGGCTGACGTTCCGGTGGTAATAAGTAATGCCGGGGGGAAAGGCGGCGGTGGCGCCCGGCTGACCGCCCACGGCCTGCGATTACTCCAGTTGTATCAGTTGCTGGAGCAAATACAGCAGAAGATATTTAATAATTTACAGAAAGAAACCTTACCGCTGAACAGCCTGCTGGCTGCTATTGCCCGTTCTTCATTACAGACCAGCGCCCGTAACCAGTTATTTGGTACCGTTAGCGCAATCCGCCATGCAGGGCCGATTGATATTGTCAGTGTCTTACTCAGTGACCGGCAAACCTGCATCGAAGTATCTGTTACCCGTGACAGCAGTCATCGTCTGCAACTGGTGATAGATAAAGAAGTACTGGTTCTGATTAAAGCCTCATGGCTACAGATACATACCGGCCCGGTCACCGAAGGAAACCGGTTCTCAGCCACAGTCAGTAATATTACTTCCGGTACCGAAGGTGATGAGGTCTTAATGCAGCTGGATAACGGTGAAGCACTTTGCGCTACATTACCCTCATCTGCCCATGATTTTTATACCGGTCAGCAGGTGCAGGTCAGTTTCAGGCCGGAAAATGCATTGCTGGCCTGCCTCAGTTAATTATCACCGGCCATCACTGTCATTCCGCTTATGTTTGACAAGTTTTTACCCGGAAGTTACAACAAGGTAAAACAATGCATAAAACGGAATAAAACATGACATCATTGCAAATATCGCAAGGCACGTTCCGCCAGGGGAAACACCGGGCGCTGTATATTGAACAGTTAATGCTGCAGGCCGGTGAGAGCTGGGCATTTGTCGGCACGAATGGCAGCGGGAAATCGTCACTTGCTAAAGCAGTCACCGGAGAACTGCCTGTTGCTGAAGGTCAGTTTTGTCAGCAATTTGAACGTGCTGTACGTCTGTCACTGGAACAGCTGTCGCAGCTGACCGCCAAAGAGTGGCAACGCAGTAATACGGACCTGTACAGCGAAGATGAGTGTGAAAACGGACGCTTAACCCGCGATATTATTATGGATGAGGTGGATGATGAAGCACGTTGCCGACAACTGAGTCAGCAGTTTGCTATCCGCCACCTGCTGGACAGACCGTTTAAATTTCTTTCCACCGGTGAAACACGTAAAGCATTACTCTGCAAAACGCTGATGTCAGCGCCGGATTTATTAGTACTCGACGAGCCTTTTGATGGCCTGGATGTGGAATCCAGGCAAATCCTCACCCGCCAGTTACAAGCGCTGCATCAGCAAGGCACCTCACTGGTACTGGTACTGAATCGCTTTGAAGATATTCCTGAGTTTATCGATCATGTCGGGGTACTGGCCGAAGGCACACTCAGCCATAGCGGGCCACGCAAGGATATTCTGCAACAGGCACTGATCATGCAACTGGCCCACAGCGAGAAAATCACCACCCTGGAATTACCCGCTGCAGATGATCCGGCCACACAGCGACGCTGTCCGGCAGATCAGTCACCGGTGATTTTACGTAATGGTAAAGTCTCATGGGACGATAAACTGATTATTAACGGGCTGAACTGGCAAGTAGAACCGGGCCAGCACTGGCAAATCACCGGGCCTAATGGTGCCGGAAAATCCACTCTGCTCAGTCTGATTACCGGAGACCATCCTCAGGGATACAGTAATGACCTGACCCTGTTTGGTATCCGCCGTGGCAGTGGTGAAACAATCTGGGATATTAAGCAACATATTGGTTATGTCAGCAGTAGTCTGCACCTTGAATACCGTGTCAGCGCAACGGTGCGTACCGTCATTTTATCCGGATTTTTCGATTCAGTCGGCCTGTATCAGTCCGTATCTGATCGTCAGAATCAGCTGGCCAGCGAGTGGCTGGCGCTACTGGGGATGGATAATACACTGGCCAATGCGCCGTTCCATAGCCTGTCCTGGGGACAACAGCGGCTGGTGCTGATTGTCCGTGCACTGGTGAAACACCCGCGAATACTCATCCTGGATGAGCCGTTACAGGGGCTGGATGCCATCAACCGGCAACTGATCCGCCAGTTTGTGACCATTCTGATCCGCGAGGGGCATACCCAGTTATTATTTGTCTCCCACCATGCCGAAGATGCACCTGAATGTATTACCCACCGTCTGAGTTTTGTCCCTGATGGATCCGGGGGTTACACTTATCAGCAATCCCCCCTTCCTCCGCACTGATCTTATACCACACAGGGCGGGACAGCTCCTCTCTGCCCTGTTTTACAGGGCTACTGGCTGGCTGAATCGCCACATATAAATCTGCTGCTTTCCGCTATTTCCCTATTGTGTAAACGTTTCCATTCATCCACACTGATCACAATATTGATAGTTTCTCTATGTTAACGTCAGGGCATTTCGCCTTACCTGACTCATGATACTCAGGATAATATTATGTCCGTATTTAATCCGGTCGATCATCCGCATCGACGTTATAATCCGCTCACTGACCAATGGGTTTTAGTCTCTCCGCACCGCGCCAAACGTCCCTGGCAGGGTGCGCAGGAAACCCCGGCATTACCTGCACTGCCCGCGCATGATCCGGACTGTTTTCTTTGTGCCGGTAACCTGCGCATTACCGGGGATAAAAACCCCGATTACACCGGTTGCTGGGTATTTACCAACGACTTTGCCGCGCTGATGACCTATACACCGCCGGCACCCGAAAACGACGACCCGTTAATGCGTTATGAAGCGGCCCGCGGTACCAGCCGGGTGATCTGTTTTTCTCCGGATCACAGTAAAACCCTGCCGGAGTTATCCGTCAGTGCCTTGCTGCAGATTGTGACTGTCTGGCAGGAACAAACTGAAGTCCTGGGTAAAGAATATCCCTGGGTTCAGGTCTTCGAAAACAAAGGGGCAGCTATGGGCTGTTCTAATCCTCATCCCCACGGACAAATCTGGGCTAACAATTTTTTACCTAATGAGGCCCTGCGTGAAGACAAAAATCAGCGGCAGTATTATCAGCAGCACGGAACCCCGATGCTGCTTGATTATGCCAACAGAGAAATGGCCGACGGTCAGCGGACCGTTGCCGAGACCAGCCACTGGATTGCGGTCATCCCCTGGTGGGCGGCCTGGCCGTTTGAAACCCTGCTGTTGCCTAAATCCCCGGTGTTACGCCTCAGCGAACTGAACAGTGAACAAAGTCAGGATCTGGCGGTGATACTGAAGAAACTGACCAGCCGTTATGACAACCTGTTCCATTGTTCTTTCCCCTACTCAATGGGCTGGCACGGTGCACCTTTTAACGGGGAATCGAATCTGCACTGGCAGCTGCATGCGCATTTTTACCCGCCATTATTACGTTCGGCTACTGTGCGTAAATTTATGGTGGGCTATGAAATGCTGGCAGAAACACAACGTGATTTAACCCCCGAACAGGCCGCAGAGAAAATGCGCGCCGTAAGTGATATCCACTTCAATGAGGCGCGCTGACATGCTACTACAGCAACAGAACCGGACCCTGTTTAATGACCTTTTCGGTTATCCCGCCACCCATAGTTTTCAGGCCCCGGGACGGGTCAACCTTATCGGCGAACATACTGATTATAACCAGGGCTTTGTTTTACCTTGTGCGATTGATTACCAGACGGTCATCAGTTGTGCGAAACGCGATGATAATCTGATCAGGGTAATTGCCGCTGACTATGACAATGCCAGTGACCAGTTTTCCCTGGATGAGCCGGTACTCAGTGTCCGATCCCCGTTGTGGGCCAACTATGTTCGTGGTGTCGTTAAACACTTACATCAGCGTAATCCTGCTTTTGGCGGCATGGATTTAGTGATTAGCGGTAATGTGCCGCAGGGTGCCGGTCTGAGTTCTTCTGCTTCTCTGGAGGTCGCTGTCGGGACGATGATCCAGCAACTTTGGCAGCTGGACCTTGACCCGGCTACGCTGGCACTGATCGGCCAGCAGGCAGAGAACCAGTTTGTCGGTTGTAACTGCGGTATTATGGATCAGATGATCTCAGCACTGGGTGAAAAAGACCATGCGCTGCTGCTGGATTGCCGGTCACTGGAAACCCGGCCAGTGCCGATGCCACACAATGCCGCGGTGGTGATTATTAACTCCAATTTTAAACGTTCACTGGTCGGCAGTGAATACAATACCCGCAGAGAGCAGTGTGATACTGGCGCCCGGCTGTTTAATAAGCCCTCTTTGCGGGATGTCTCACTGTCAGAGTTCAGTGCGATGGTCACTGATATTGATCCGCTGGTGGCCAGACGCGTCCGCCATATTCTGACCGAGAATCAGCGAACGACTGATGCTGCCGATGCCCTGAGTCGTGGCGATTTAGTGGCTATCGGACATCTGATGGCTGAATCCCATGCTTCCATGCGCGATGACTTTGACATTACGGTACCGCAGATTGATCTGCTGGTAGATATTGTGAAATCAGTCATTGGTGAGCGGGGAGGCGTCCGCATGACCGGGGGCGGATTTGGTGGCTGCATTGTGGCACTTATCCCTGTAGGATTGGTTGAAGATGTCCGTCAGGCCGTTTCTGAACAATACCAGCCGCAGACGGGTATTAAAGAAACCTTTTATGTTTGCCATGCATCACAGGGGGCAGGAATATGTCACACAGCAACCAGTCAATAGCACCGGATGGTCAGCCCTGGCGGATGACCGTGTTACGTAATGCCAACGGTATGGATGTCACTTTTATGGACTGGGGAGCGACCTGGCTCTCCGCCAGAGTACCGCTGGAAGATGGCTCAGTGCGGGAAGCGGTGCTGGGGTGTGCCACCCCGGCCGACTATCTGAACCAGTCTGCCTATCTCGGTGCCTGTATCGGCCGTTATGCTAACCGGATTAGTCAGGCGTTGCTGACACGCAGCGGATGTCAGCTGCAGGCTAACCAGCCCCCGCATCAACTGCATGGCGGGCCGCAGGGCTTTAGCTGCCGCCGCTGGCTGATCGTCAGCCAGACACCCGATGAAGTTATCTATCGCCTGAATTCCCCGGATGGGGATCAGGGTTTTCCCGGTAACCTGACGGCGGAAGTCCGCTATCAGCTTAAAGAGGATAATAGTCTGGTCATCAGTTACCAGGCTGAAACGGATCAGCCCTGTCCGGTAGCATTAACTAATCATGCTTATTTTAACCTTGATGCGAATCAAGGTGATGCACGTCAGCATCGGTTACAAATAAACGCTGATCGTTATTTACCGGTAACTGCTGAGGGTATTCCTGACGGAGATTTACAGCCAGTCGCCGGTAGCGGATTTGATTTCCGCCAGGCAAAATCAGTTGCCGATGATTTTCTGACCGATGCTGACCAGAAAAAAACGTCCGGTTATGATCATGCATTTTTGCTGAACACCCTGAGCGGTAACTCTCAGCCAGCCGCCCGTTTATGGTCAGCCGATGGCAAACTCCGGATGTCCGTGTTTACCGATGCACCGGCGTTACAACTTTATACAGGGAATTTTTTAGCCGGTACTCCGGCGCGACAGGGAGTCTATGAAAATTATCAGGGGATTGCTTTAGAAACCGGTTTTCTGCCGGACTCACCCAATCATCCGGAATGGCCTCAGCCAGATTGCTGGCTGGCAGCAGGTGAAAAAATGCACACACAAACCTGTTACCGGTTTAATGCTGTCTGATTTGCGTTGAAATATCCTGCAGAGAGTCTTCGCCGGACTTACGCAGGCTGCAGTTTTCAGCTATGTTAACCTGTATCCTGCCCGGATGAAGACTCCGGCATTGGCATAGTTTCCATTATCATAGAACTTTTCGAGCATTAAGGAGTTAAGCGATGGCAGTAACCAAGCTTGTTCTGGTACGTCACGGCGAAAGCCAGTGGAATCAGGAAAACCGCTTTACCGGCTGGTACGATGTTGACTTGTCCGAGAAAGGCCGCGGAGAAGCAAAAGCCGCAGGAAAGTTACTGAAAGATGAAGGCTTTAATTTTGACTTTGCCTACACGTCGGTACTGAAACGTGCCATCCATACCCTGTGGAGCGTGCTGGATGAACTGGACCAGGCATGGCTGCCTGTTGAGAAGTCCTGGCGTCTGAATGAACGTCATTACGGTGCTCTGCAGGGCCTGAACAAAGCAGAAACGGCTGAAAAATACGGTGACGAACAGGTTAAACAATGGCGTCGTGGTTTTGCGGTCACTCCGCCGGAACTGGATCGCAGTGATGAGCGTTTCCCCGGTCATGACCCTCGTTATGCATCATTAACTGCAGAGCAATTACCAACCACCGAAAGTCTGGCCCTGACTATTGAGCGTGTTATCCCGTTCTGGCAGCAGTCTATCCTGCCACGTATTAAGACCGGTGAAAAAGTTATTATCGCTGCACACGGTAATTCCTTGCGTGCACTGATCAAATACCTGGATGACCTGTCCGAAGATGAAATTCTCGAACTGAATATCCCTACCGGCGTGCCACTGGTTTACGAGTTTGATGAAAACTTTAAACCACTGAAACGTTACTATCTGGGAAATGCTGATGAAGTCGCGGCTAAAGCTGCTGCGGTAGCTAACCAGGGTAAAGCCAAATAATCCGTTACGGGGATATCTGCCTGTAATCCGCGGCCGGTGAAGACTTTCACCGGCCGTTTTTTTATCCGTGCATCACAGCGCTCGTCTGGCACGTACCGCTGTGGCCAGCTGATGTAATACCTGTTCCGTTGCTTCCCAGCCGATGCAGGCATCGGTGACACTTTTACCATAAACCAGTGGCTGTCCTGCTTCCGGGTTCTGATTACCCTCTTCCAGATTACTTTCTATCATCGCTCCGATAATGTCCCGGTCCCCGCCAGCAATCTGCCCGGCAACATCCGCAGCCACGTCAAGCTGACGGCGGAATTGTTTAAGGCTATTGGCATGGCTGAAATCAATCATAATCTGTGGCTTAAGCCCGGCACCGGTCAGTCCCTGACGAACGGATTCAACATCTTCAGCACTGTAGTTAGGGACTTTTCCGCCGCGCAGAATGATATGACAATCCTGATTCCCGCGGGTTTCGACAATCGCGGAATGGCCATATTTAGTCACCGACAGGAAACAGTGTCCTGCTGCTGCGGCATTAATCGCATCAATTGCCACTTTAATGGTGCCATCAGTGCCATTTTTAAAACCTACCGGACAGGAAAGGCCTGAAGCCAGCTCACGGTGCACCTGAGATTCGGTGGTACGGGCCCCGATAGCGCCCCAACTCATCAAGTCAGCCAGATACTGGGGGGTGATCATATCCAGGAACTCTCCGGCTGCCGGCAGCCCGCTGTGGTTAATATCCCGTAATAGTTGCCGGGCAATTTTCAGCCCGTCATTGATCCGGAAACTGCCATCCATACCGGGATCATTAATCAGACCTTTCCAGCCGACGGTGGTGCGGGGCTTTTCGAAATAAACCCGCATCACAATTTCCAGATCATCGCCCAGTTGCTGACGAAGCTTAAGCAGTCGCCCGGCATAGTCCAGCGCGGCCTGTGGATCATGGATAGAGCATGGACCAATCACTACTAACAGACGATCGTCCTGTCCCTGTAAAATTTTTTGGATCGCCTCACGGCAACGAAATACTGTTGCAGCCGCTTCCTCGCTGGCCGGGAACGCCTCCAACAGTGCCACCGGAGGTAACAGTTCTTTGATATCCCTGATCCTTACGTCGTCGTTCTGATAGTTCATAGTGGTTCCATTAGAAGTGAGTCGAAATCATGGCCTTTACTCTAGCCTGCCGCGCCATCGGAGTAAATCGGCTTTATCCGTGCGGCAGAGAGAAATAAGTGTGGCTGCTGTGAATATCCGGTGGCAGCTGTGAATTTTTACCTGCTGAAATATATACAATATATTCTCCCCTGTTCCGAGCTTATGCCATACTGAACAGGCACGATTTAACAGTTTTTTATACAATGCTGTTCAGTATTACCGGAACAGCCTTTCAGGATTAACATCACTTTATGACTCACTCGCACAACCACAACACTGCCAGTGTCAATCGCTCACGTTTACTGGCAGCTTTTATTGTGACGGTTATTTTTATGCTGGCTGAAGTTATCGGCGGCTGGATGTCGGGTTCGCTGGCGCTGCTTGCAGATGCCGGCCATATGCTGACAGATGCCGCTGCATTACTTCTGGCATTACTGGCAACACATTTTTCAGGCCGTCAAACCGACCGTAACTACAGTTTCGGAATGCTGCGGCTCACCACGTTATCCGCGTTCGTCAATGCACTGGCTTTACTGCTGATTATTGTTTTTATCGTCGCTGAGGCAATAGCCCGCGTCTTTTCGCCGCAACCGGTAGCTGGCGGCCTGATGCTGGGGATCGCTATCGCCGGGCTACTGGCGAATATTCTGTGCTTCTTTTTGCTGCGGCAGGGGAACGGCGAGCAGAATATGAATGTGCGGGCTGCGGCACTGCATGTGCTGGGAGATTTGCTGGGATCCGCGGGGGCGATTATTGCTGCCTTGCTGATCATCCGGACCGGCTGGACACCTTTTGACCCGATTCTGTCAGTAGTGGTGTGTTTACCGGTTCTGAACAGTGCCTGCAGGCTGTTACGCGAAAGTGTACGTGAATTGCTGGAACGTACTCCCGCAGACGTTGATACGGATAAACTGGCCCGTCAGCTTACCTTACAGATTGCCGGAGTACGCAATGTGCACCATATCCATTGCTGGCAGGTTGGTGAAAAGAAAGTGCTGACCCTGCATGTGCAGATAATTTCTGACTATCAGCAGGATCAGTTACTGCAACGTATTCATCTCTGGCTGAATGAGCATTATTCCATATCCCATGCCACAGTACAGCTTGAATACCAGCTGTGCCCGCAGACTGAATGCAGGCTCAGCCACGAAGAACATCCCCATGACAACCCTGCGGCGGCTGGTAATCGTCACCAGCGGCATTCACACCACCATTAATCGGTTACCGGCGGCCGGGGAAGCAGCCCCGTAGCGCCGGATTTTCAGGACAATTACCGTAAACCGCTGGCTTCCAGTTGCAGTAATTGTTGTTTTACCGTTGTTCCGCCGGCAAAACCGGTCAGGCTGCCATCAGCACCAATCACCCGGTGGCAGGGGATAATGATTGATAACGGATTTCTGCCATTCGCCCCGCCTACCGCCCGAACGGCTTTTGGCCTGCCGATACGGGCAGCGATATCCCGATAACTGCGGGTTTCACCGTAGGGAATTTCTGCCAGTGCCTGCCAGACCTGCCGCTGGAACAAGGTCCCTTCTGGCTGTAAAGGTAAATCAAAGCATTTCCTGTCACCGGCAAAATATTCCGTTAACTGTTCTGCCGCCTGTAACAGCACCGGATGTTCCTCAGATAACAGCTCCGGTCTGGCCCTGATACGCGCCGGGGGCTCATTTTCCCAGGCAACCGCAGCCAGTCCCTGCTCACCGGCGATTAATGTCAGCTCCCCGACCTGCGTCGGTAATAATTTATAGAAGTACATGCTTATCATTTCCGGAGATACAGAGGGTGCATTGATTATGCCACGGAACAGCAAACTTATTGCCGTTTTTCGGACATAGGGGTATTTTTTATTGATCGCCGAAAACCGCCAGTAAGTACAGCGGGCGGCCAGGCAAAGGGCTCAGAGGATAACCTGACCCTGCGGCAGGCTTTCATCCGCGGCGGGATAATCAGAGAGCTGAAACGAAAAAAGCACCCTTACGGATGCTTTTCTCTGGAAACTGGTGGGTCGTGCAGGATTCGAACCTGCGACCAATTGATTAAAAGTCAACTGCTCTACCAACTGAGCTAACGACCCTGACGGGAATTTTTTGCGATAGCATTCTTAATGAATGGTGGGTCGTGCAGGATTCGAACCTGCGACCAATTGATTAAAAGTCAACTGCTCTACCAACTGAGCTAACGACCCCTCTTTTACCATTGCCGAATGCAATTTGTTTATCACCCGGCAACGGCGGCATATATTACTGATTTAACTGGGTAGCGCAACTCTTATTTAAAAAAAACTAACTGACTGCTTACCTTTCAGCCTGTAAGACCAGAAATAAAACGATTTCTGGTCAAATCATCGGTAATTAGCCTTCCGCCAGCTTTTTTTGTGCAGCTTTGGCAGATGCTGTTGCGGGATAAAGTTTTACCACTTGCTGGAAAACAGCCCTGGCTTTATCAGTATCTTTTTTATCCTGCATAACCACACCCACTTTAAATAATGCCTCAGGTGCTTTTGGTGATTTAGGATAATTTTTTACTACGGTCGCAAAATAATAGGCAGAATCATCAAGCTGACCTTTATTGTAGTAAAGCTGGCCCAGCCAGTAATTTGCATTAGGCTGATAAGTAGAATCCGGATATTTTTTCACCCACGCCTGCATTGCAGTGATCGCCTGATCAAACTTTTTCTGCTTCAGGATCAAATCAACAGCTGCATTATACTCGCTGTTTGCATCACCTGACTGGGTACCTGACGCGGCTTCTGTCGCCGGTGTGTTAGCGGTACTGGCAGCCCCATTGGTTGCCGCGGCAGCCGTTGCAGACGCAGAATTATTACTACTCAGCGCATCAATTTGCTGATAAAGCTGCTTTTGCTGCTCAGTAACCTGGCTAAGCTGATAGGTGTTTTGCTGAATCTGACCACGCAATGAGTCAATATCATTCTGGGTGTCACTGAGTTGCTGTTGCAGTTGTTGCAGTAACTGTGCCTGTGCATTCGAAATACGTTCAAGGGTGGTGACCCGGTCATCTACCGAGCCAGAGCCAACGCTACTGATTGACGCCTGAGCATGAGCGGCCGGAACGGCCGCTACAGCAATCAGTAACGACAGACTCAGGGTATGAAGTCTGAAGTTACTAATCATATTCTTCTCTTAGTAAACCAGTACGGCACGACGGTTTTTAGCCCAGGCGGCTTCGTCATGACCCAGTACTGCAGGTTTTTCTTTACCGTAAGATACGATAGACATTTGATCTTCGGCGACGCCTTTACCTTGCAGATACATTTTCACTGCATTAGCACGACGTTCACCCAGTGCAATATTGTATTCCGGTGTACCACGTTCATCCGCATGACCTTCGATAGTCACTTTGTATGAAGGGTTGCTGCGCAGGAAGTTAGCATGCTGATCCAGCATCTGAGCGTAGTCAGGCAGGATGTCATACTTATCCAGACCGAAGTAAACAATATTGTTCTGCTGCAGCTGCTGCATTTGCAGACGTGCCTGCTCATCAGAAGACATATTGCCGCTATTAGCGCCATTACCGTATGCACTGTCTGCACCGGTAGTTGCACCGCTATCATTATCATTTTTATGTGAGCTACAAGCTGCTACAGCCAGAACAGGCAGAGCAAGCATTAACCCTTTCAGCAGTTTATTCAGTTGCATTTCAAAATCCTATTATAGTTTGCCATACATATTTACACATGCATCACAGATACGGAGACCAGGCAGGTGATGACACCTGTCCGTCAGTCGCCGGAAGACGCGCTTTGAAACGCCCGTCGGTCGAAACCAACTGCAAGACGGACCCGTAACCCTGAGTAGAGCTATAGATAACCATTGTGCCGTTAGGTGCAAGACTTGGCGTCTCATCCAGGTACGTGTCCGTTAATGTTTGAACGGCTCCCGTTTCCAGATCCTGTTTAGTGACGTGCTGAGCACCGTTTGCGGTACTGATCATCACCATAAATTTCCCATTCGGGGCCACATCCGCATCCTGGTTCTGGTTGCCTTGCCAGGTAATACGTTGTGGTGTACCACCATTAATACCGATTTTATAAATTTGCGGACGTCCCGCCTGATCCGAAGTATACGCCAGAGACTGGCTGTCCGGGAACCATGTCGGTTCTGTACTGTTATATCGCGCATTTGTCAGCTGGCGAATCTGCCCCGACGCCAGATCCATCAGATAAAGATTCAGGCTGCCGGTCTTGGATAAAGCAAATGCCAGTTTGGTCCCATCCGGAGAAAAGGCCGGTGCACCATTGTGTCGTGGGAAATCAGCGATAGTACGTATCGCACTGTTCGCCAGGGTCTGGACCACCAGTGCAGAACGGCCGGTTTCAAACGTAACATAGGCCAGTTTACTGCCATCCGGTGACCATGCCGGGGACATTAATGGTTGCGGTGAACGATGCACGACAAACTGGTTGTAGCCATCATAATCGGCAACACGCAGTTCCCATGGATACTGGCCACCATTGGTCTGAACGATATAAGCGATACGGGTACGGAATGCTCCTTTGATACCTGTCAGTTTCTGAAATACTTCGTCACTGGCAGTATGGGCCGCATAACGCAACCATTGTTTGGTCACTTTGTACGAGTTCTGAGAAAGTACGGTGCCCGGAGCCCCGGCGGTATCCACCAGCTGATACGATACCTGATAGCTGCCATCTGCATTCCCCTGAACCTGACCGACCACAACAGCATCAATCCCCAACGCAGACCATGCTGCAGGCTGAACCTCTTGTGCAGTTGTCGGTTGCTGAGGCAGGCGACTACGATCTAATGGATTGAACTTTCCACTGTTGCGTAAATCAGCTGCCACGATACCACCGATGTCCTCTGGCGCTGCACCTGTTCCCACCCACTGAAAAGGAACTACGCCTATCGGACGAGCCGTATTGACCCCCTGGGTGATTTCGATGCGTACTTCAGCCTGTGAGACTACGGTCCATAACAATAAAAAAAGACCCAAGGTTATACGAAATGCATGCTTCATCTTTTCTCCCTTATCTGAACTCAGTGTTCATGATAATTCGTATAAATTCCGATAAATTGTCTGATAAAAGAACGACTATCTTTGACAGCATAGTCGTTCTTTTATTCCGCGACACAGTTAAGGCTTAAATACCAGTGTTGCATCTTTTACCGCCTGCCAGACATCCTGACTTGGTGGTTTCGGAATACGTGCCAGTTTAGCCGCCGTAATCGCCGCCTGGCATAACGCCGTATCGCCTCCCGCCGACACCGCAGAAATCAGCGTCCCGTCTGGCATCAGTTTTATCCGGACATTACAGGTTTGCCCTGTATAGTTATCAGAGTCATAGAACTTGCTCTGAATAGCACCCTGTACCTGACCGATATAACTTTCAATCGCCGCACCTGATGCTCCGGATTTCTTCTGTGTTCCCTGACCAGCTGCAGAGGTCCCTGCATTTTTTCCTGCTTTGGGCGCATTTTTCCCTGACGCCAGCCCCCCCAGTAAATTATCAACTTCACTGCTTTGTCTGGCTGCCGCGGCGGCTTTGGCTTTCGCTTCTGCCGCTGCCTTCGCTTTCGCTTCTGCTTTCTGTTTCGCTTCCGCTGCTGCCTTCGCTTTCGCTTCTGCTTCAGCCTTCTGCTTCGCTTCCGCTACTGCCTTCGCTTTCGCTTCTGCCTCAGCCTTCTGCTTCGCTTCCGCTACTGCCTTCGCTTTCGCTTCTGCCTCAGCCTTCTGCTTCGCTTCCGCTGCTGCCTTCGCTTTCGCTTCTGCCTCAGCTTTCTGCTTCGCTTCCGCTACTGCCTTCGCTTTGGCTTCTGCCGCAGCAGCTTTCGCCTGCTGATCTGCCTGTGCTTTAGCTTCTGCCGCAGCAGCTTTCGCCTGCTGATCTGCCTGTGCTTTGGCTTCTGCCGCAGCGGCTTTCGCCTGCTGTTCTGCCTGTGCTTTGGCTTCTGCCGCAGCGGCTTTCGCCTGCTGATCTGCCTGTGCTTTGGCTTCTGCTGCAGCGGCTTTCGCCTGCTGATCTGCCTGTGCTTTGGCTTCTGCATCAGCATCGGCTTGCTTATCAGACTGTTGCTGTGCCTGTTTTGCGGCAGCCTGCTGCTGAGACTGCTGGGCATTATCGCGGTTGTATTGTTCAACGACAGCGCCAGGATCTACCATGACCGCATCAATGTCGCTTCCCCCGCCACCACCGCTGGGTTCAATATTTTCGTCAAACGAGCTAAGGATAAGCACCCCGACCACCAGAACATGCAAGGCGACGGATATCATCATTGAGCGCTTTAACTTATCGTTTTGTTCGGTTGCCTTCGACACTATTGGTTCCCAAAAACAGATGATAATTAAATCGGTTTGGTCATCAGACCGACAGACTTAACACCTGCCTGATGAAGTAAATTCAGTGCTTTAATTATTTCATCGTAAGGCACATCTTTTGCCCCGCCGATCAAAAATATACTTTTCGGATTCGCTTCCAGACGGTGCTGCGCCTCACTGATAATCTGTTCCGGCGGCAGTTGTTCTAACCGTTGATGATCTTCAACAATAGTATATTGTCCGACACCTGAGACTTCTAAAATCACCGGTGGGTTATCATCAGCAGACACTGTTTTAGAATCGGTAGCATCCGGCAGATCCACATTGACACTCTGGGTAATAATCGGTGCTGTTGCCATAAAAATCAGTAACAACACCAGCAATACATCCAGCAGCGGTACAATATTTATCTCTGACTTCAGGTCACGACGAGCGCGACCACGCGTTCTGGCCATGAGTCAACCTCTGCTTACTTAGGGCTTTCGCTGGTAAATGCCTGGCGATGCAGGATTGCGGTAAACTCTTCGGTGAAGTTATCGTAACCCTGTTCCAGCTTATTCACCCGCTGGTTCAGACGGTTATAAGCCATAACCGCAGGTATTGCCGCAAATAAACCAATTGCTGTCGCAATCAGTGCTTCCGCAATGCCGGGCGCAACCATTTGTAAAGTCGCCTGCTTCACTGCACCCAGAGCGATAAAGGCGTGCATAATCCCCCACACGGTACCAAACAGACCGATATACGGGCTGATAGATCCCACCGTACCGAGGAAAGGAATATGGTTTTCAAGATTTTCCAGTTCACGGTTCATCGAAATACGCATCGCACGGCTGGCACCTTCAACAACAGCTTCCGGCGCATGTACATTGGCACGGTGCAGCCGGGCAAACTCTTTAAATCCTGCGTAGAAAATCTGCTCTGAACCATTCAGTTCCTCACGGCGCCCCTGACTTTCCTGGTATAAACGGGATAAGTCGACACCTGACCAGAACTTATCTTCGAAGGCTTCGGCTTCACGGTTTGCCGCATTTAAAATACGGGTACGCTGAATAATGATGGCCCAGGATACGATGGAAAAACCAATCAAAATCAACATAATGAATTTGACCAGAAGGCTTGCCTTCAGGAACAAATCAAGGATGTTCATATCAGTCACTGCTTGAACTCCGCGACAATGGACTTAGGAAGCGCAATCGGCTTCATACGATGAGTGTTGATACAGGCAATAAGAACTTCAGCTTCATTAATCAGCCTGCCCTCTGAATTTAGCATGCGTTGACGAAAAGTCATGGTTGCCCGCCCCATATCGCTGACTTCACTCTCAATGTGCAGTAAGTCATCAAGCCGGGCTGCCGCAATGTAATCGACCGTCATACGCCGTACCACAAAAGCGGTCTGCTGCTCTAACAGCGTTTGCTGCGTAAAGCCGCACTGACGCAACATTTCGGTTCGTGCCCGTTCATAAAAAGCAATGTAGCTGGCGTGGTACACCACACCTCCGGCATCAGTGTCTTCGTAATAGACCCTGACCGGCCAACGAAACAGTAAGTTACTCACCCTGTATCCCGGTATTAAGTTAAACCAGCATACTATACGCAACTGAAATCGGCTTTGGAATGGGACAATACTGACCTGTGAAAATAATTATTTCCGCGGAAACACCCCTCGCCTCTGAGGGGGATAAATATGACAAACTCTTAAGATTTTTTACTCTCTGCGTACAGTCACAGCAGAAAAATTTGCATATACGGTAATAATTTCATCTCCTCTCGCAGGACAACCTGCGGGAGAAAATGATTTATTAGGATTGATCGTCAGAAAAAAGGAGGGAAATACGGATTCAGGCGCTGTAGAAGCAAATGATCGCAGACAATAAAATAATCCAGGCAAAAAGAGGATTAAACACTATCTGCCAGAGCATTGTACGGAGACGAAAACCACTGCCGTGTATCACACTGCTACACACCGCCCAGATGAGTAATATCCCCCACCACAGACTCAGCGTTTTTGAGGACAGTGAAAAACGGGTGGGATCCCAGAGAACACAACCTGCAACCAGCAAACCGGCGATCAGTGAAAGGCCCCGTAAAGGGGCCTTACCGGTCAGGTCATAAATCCTGCTGACCATCCGCTGCATCAGGCCTGTTCATCCTGATTATCTTTACTGCCATTCTCTAATGCCAGTGCAGTCATGATCCCGAAGGAACAAGCCAACAGCGTGCCAAGAATCCAGGCAAAATACCACATGGTTGACCTCTCTTTTAATACAGTGAATGGGTATTACGGTCGATATCATCTTTAGTGATCCGTCCGTACATTTTGTAATAACACCAGGCGGTATATGCCAGGATCAAAGGCACAAAGATAATCGCCGCAAACGTCATAGTGGTCAGAGTCAGCTTGCTGGAGGTCGCATCCCACATGGTCAGGCTCATACCAGGGTTAGTGTCCGATGGCATGATGAACGGGAACATAGCAATACCGGCAGTCATAATAACGCAGGCAATGGTCAGGGAAGAGAATACAAATGCCCAGGCGCCTTTGTTGAGACGGGTAGTGAGTATTGTCAGCAACGGCAGTACTGCCCCCAGCACCGGGAACAACCATAACACCGGCGACTGTTTAAAGTTTACCAGCCATGCACCACTTTCACGGATAACATCTTTACCAAGAGGATCCGAGGCGGCATGACGATCGATTACACTTTTCACTACATAGCCATCAATACCATAAGCAATCCAGATGCCCGCCACAACAAAGCATACCAGCATCACCAGTGCTGTAACCTGCGTCATACTGCGGCTGCGCAGATACAATTCACCGGCAGTACGCATCTGCAGATAGGCCGCTCCCTGCGTCAGGATCATCGTCAGACTGACAATGCCGGCTAACAGGGCAAACGGATTCAGCAGCATAAAGAAATTACCCGTATAAAACAGGCGCAGATACTCATCCATGTGGAAAGGAACACCCTGCAGCAGGTTACCAAATGCCACACCTATTACCAGCGGCGGAACAAAGCTGCCGATGAAAATCCCCCAGTCCCACATTCCTCTCCAGCGGCTGTCAGCCAGTTTTGAACGGTAATCAAAACCGATCGGCCGGAAGAACAATGAGGCCAGCACCAGAATCATCGCAATATAAAATCCGGAAAAGGCGGCCGCATAAACGGTCGGCCAGGCGGCAAACAGCGCACCACCGGCAGTAATCAGCCAGACCTGGTTACCGTCCCAATGGGGGGCAATACTGTTAATCATTATCCGGCGTTCAGTATCTGTTTTTCCGATAATCCGGCAGAGCATCCCTACCCCCATATCGAAACCATCGGTCACTGCAAACCCGATAAACAGAACCCCGATCAGCAGCCACCAGACAAAGCGCAATACTTCATAATCAAACATGTGTGCTCTCCTGAATTATCGTGCCGACTGAGTGGTTGCTGGCAATTGTTCATGATGATAGCGACCTGTTTTCAGACTGCTGGGTCCGAGACGAGCAAATTTGAACATCAGGTACATCTCTGCAATCAGGAACAACGTGTATAAACCACAAATCAGGCCCATGGAAAACAGCAGGTCGCCTGCTGTCAGGGAAGAGTTTGCCACAGCAGTCGGTAATACCTCACCGATAGCCCATGGCTGACGACCATATTCGGCCACAAACCAGCCTGACTCAACCGCGATCCAGGGTAACGGAATACCGAGTAATGCAGCTTTGAGTAACCAGCGGCATTTGCCAATCCGGTTACGCAGCACACTCCAGAAAGAAAGCGCAATAATCGCCAGCAGCAGCACTCCGCAAAGCACCATGATGCGGAAGGCAAAATAGAGCGGTGCTACTTCAGGGATAGAGTCTTTGGTCGCCTTCGCAATCTGAGCTTCTGTCGCATTGGTCACATCCGGTGTGTAACGTTTCAGCAGCAATCCATAACCCAGATCTTTTTTGGTTTGGTCGAATGCGGTACGTACCGCCGGATCCTGGTTGCCGTTGCGCAACTCATTCAGCAATCCATAGGCTTTCATCCCGTTACGAATACGAATTTCATGCTGCGCCAGTAAGTCTTTTAACCCGAGAACCGGGGTATCAAGAGAGCGCGTGGCAATTAATCCGAGCAGATAAGGGATTTGAATCGAGTAGTTATTTTTTTCAGTCTTCTGGTCCGGAATAGCAAACAGAGTGAATGAAGCGGGTGCCGGCTGAGTTTCCCATTCAGCTTCTATCGCAGCCAGCTTGGTTTTCTGTACATCCCCCATCTCGTAGCCTGATTCATCGCCAAGCAGAATAACGGACAACACGGCAGCCATACCAAAACTGGCAGCGATAGCAAACGAGCGTTTGGCAAATGCAGTATCCCGGCCTTTCAGTAAGTAGTACGCGCTGATACCCAGAATAAACATCGCCCCGGTGGTATAACCTGCGGCAACCGTATGAACAAATTTAACCTGCGCTACCGGATTAAGGACTAATTCGGAGAAACTGACCATCTCCATACGCATGGTTTCATAGTTAAATTCAGAGGCTACCGGATTTTGCATCCAGCCATTGGCCACCAGGATCCATAAGGCGGACATATTGGAACCCAGGGCAACCAGCCAGGTGACAGAAAGATGCTGAACCTTGCCCAGACGATCCCAGCCGAAAAAGAACAGACCGACAAAGGTGGACTCAAGGAAAAATGCCATCAGACCTTCGATGGCCAGCGGCGCTCCGAAAATATCTCCGACATAGTGGGAATAGTATGACCAGTTAGTCCCGAACTGAAACTCCATTGTCAGGCCGGTAGCGACCCCGAGGGCAAAGTTAATACCAAATAATTTCCCCCAGAACTTAGTCATATCTTTATAAATTTGTTTACCGCTCAGCACATATACGGTTTCCATAATTGCCAGCAGAAACGCCATACCGAGCGTCAGTGGCACAAACAGAAAGTGGTACATTGCAGTCAAGGCAAACTGTAGACGAGACAGTTCGACGATATCTAACATCCTGACTCCTTGCTCTTTTTAATAAAAATTCTCTTCAGATAACATTGGGTTGCTTCCGGACTTCAGAGAATAAGCCGTTAACGGTACCGGTAAATTGTACTTCGTTGTGTTGACAGAAAATTGACCGATTATTGATAATCAAACGTTTGTATCCGCTAATCAGGGTCTGATACCTGTCATTCCTCTGACTATCACTGTACTGTCAGGACTCACACCAGTGATCTTTATCAACTTTTTAATAACAGGAAAAACAACAGAAAAAACCCAAATTGACGTAAGACAATTTAATCTAAAATCCTTATTTATATCCAGCAGATAAAATAGATATAAGCCATGATTTATTGATCTAAGTCGTTATTTGTCGATAAACTTTTTGATATGTAAATGACCCTGTAACGATATCAATAGATATCCGTGATTACAGGCAGAGACAGAACGATGAAAAATACAAGATTATTGAAAACCAGACTTCATGTCAGTTAACCCATGCATTTATAACATGCATTAAAGTAAGCGTAGTACATGATAGTGAATCAGGATATGTATTATTTACAGTTTAATGATATTTAAATAACAAAATAAATCGGTAATGCTACCAACTTATTGATTAGTGTATGATGGTGTTTTTGAGGTACTTTTGTGGCTTCCATTTCTGTGCGTTG